>JBIKTK010000098.1:0-5267 GCA_044348125.1 Flavobacteriales bacterium
TGCGGCCATTTTCACCTTCATGGCCTTCGTGTTTGTGCTGCGCTTGGGCCAAATCCAAGTCACCACCACCGAATGGCGGGACTACGCGGCCCGGTTGACCGAGGAACGCGAACCGGTGATGGCTTCGCGGGGACTGATTTACGACCGACATGGGGAGTTGCTCGTATCGAACATTGCTTGCTATGATCTGCTGTTCACGCCACGTTTGGCCTTGAATCGAATCGATACCACAGCCCTGGCCACGTTGCTGGGTTGGGAACGGGAACGGCTTGTTCAGGAAATGGACAAGGCCCGCAAATACTCCTGGTACCGGCCTTCCATCATTCTTCGCCAGTTGCCCCCAGAGGCCTATGCCCGCATCTCCAGTGAACTCTGGCGGTTTCCGGGAATCCGGGCGAAGACCCGCTCGATTCGGTCCAATTTGGAGGGGTTGGCTACGCATCTGGTCGGCGAATACAGCGAGACGACGGCACGGGACTTGGAAGGGGATCCGTTCTATACTTTGGGGGATTTCAAGGGCAAATCCGGACTCGAGGGAGAACTCGAACTGGCGCTGCGCGGCCAGAAAGGCATCCGTTTCCACATGGTAGACGTCCGCAACAACTACCAGCAACCCCTATCGGAGGGGCGGATGGATACGCTGGCGGTGGCGGGGGCGGATTTGACCTTGACCATCGACATCGAATTGCAACGGTACGCGCAGCGGCTGATGCAGGGCAAGCGGGGCAGTGTGGTGGCCATCGAGCCCGCTACCGGCGAGGTCTTGGTGCTGGTCAGTTCCCCCGATTACGATCCCGACTTGCTGGTGGGACCGGGCCGTGCTCACAATTACGACAGCTTGCTCAAGCACCCGGGCAAACCGCTGTTCAACCGGGCACTCCGAGGCACCTACCGCCCCGGTTCGATTTTCAAGATGATCCAGGGATTGGTGGCGCTGGAGCAGGGCGCAATTCAGGAGGACACGCGGATTTACTGCGACCGAGGGGTCATCGGTTGCCACGGATCCCACACCTACGACAACCTGAACGAGGCCATCATCCACTCGTGCAACCCCTATTTCCATGAGGTCATGCGGAGGATGATCCAGCATCGCCAGACCGGAAGCCACTTCGAGGACGCAGCTCTGGGATTGAGCGAATGGACCGAACGGGTCAAGGCGTTCGGTTTGGGCACCAACCTAGGAGGGCATCTGCCAGGAGCCAAGTCGGGGTTTGTGCCAGACACCACTTTTTTCAACCGGGTTTACGGAAAGAAGCGTTGGGCCTATTCCACCATCTACTCCCTGTCCATCGGTGAAGGAGAATTGTTGGTGACCCCCTTGCAAATGGCGAATATCGCGGCGGCCATTGGGAACCGGGGTTGGTATCGAACCCCCCATGCCATCCGAGACATCGGGGGACAAGGGAAACCCGAAGGAAGCGACCAACGCATCGACACCGGCGTCCCCGCGGAGCGATTTGCGCCCATCGTGGCGGCCATGGAGGCGGTGGTTGCAGCACCCGATGGGACGGGCAAGCGGGCCCAAATCGAGGGTCTCACGGTCTGCGGTAAAACCGGTACTGTGCAGAACGATCCCGAATTGGAGCACTCCGTATTCATGGCCTTCGCCCCATGCGTCAATCCGCAGATTGCCATCAGTGTCTATGTCGAAAACGCTGGGTTCGGCGGCTCCTGGGCAGCCCCCCTGGCAGCGCTGTTGATTGAAAAGCACGTGTTCCAGCGGGACACCACGGCCTATCCCGACCGGGAGCTTCGGATCCTGGAAGCCCACGATCCCTTTCCCAGACACGATTGACCATGCGCCGAGAAGTCACCCTCATGGAACGGATCGATTGGCTCACGGTGGCCATCCTGATCGTGCTCGCCATCGTGGGTTGGCTCAACGTATCCAGCGCAACCGCCACGGCCGAATCCGTGGAATGGTACTCGTTGGCCGGCAAACAAGGCAAGCAACTCATGTGGATGGGCATCTGTACCCTGCTGGCCATCGCCATCCTCAACATCGAAGGCGAGTTCTTCATTCGAACATCCATCTTGTACTACGCCTTGACGGTTTTGATGCTGGTTGCGGTGTTGGCGGTGGGCAAGAAGGTCGGAGGGGCCCGGGCGTGGTTTGGGGTGGGCACCTTCGGCATCCAGCCGAGTGAGTTTGCGAAGTCGGGCACTGCTTTGATGCTGGCGTGGCTGCTGAGCCGCAGCGATGGCAAACTCCGAGACTTGCGCACCCGTTTCCAGGCGGTCGGTCTGATCGCGCTGCCGGTCGCGCTCATCTTGCTCCAACCGGACGCTGGTACGGTGCTGGTCTTTGGCGGTTTCATCTTTGCCTTGTACCGAGAAGGGCTCTCGGGCAACGTTTTGATCGTCGTCTTTGCCGCCATCGTGCTCGGCGTGGCCAGCATCCTGACGGGGGCCAGCACCTGGGACTATCCCTTCCTGGGACCCGCTTCCGCGATTTGGCTTTTGTGGGGCTTGGCTGCGCTTGTGGGGGCCATCGCCATCCTGCTCATCCTGCGCAACACCGTCCCCCGGGAGCGGGCTGCCACCCGCCGCGTAGCTTGGATCAGCTGGTGCGCAGGTCTTGCCTTCTCCGTGGGCATCCACTGGGGCCTGGAAAACATGCTCCAAACCCACCAGCGCGAGCGCATTTATGTTCTGTTCGGCTTGGACGTGGGCAATCCCGATGCCGACTACAACATCCGGCATGCAAAGGCTGCCATCGGTTCGGGAGGATGGACCGGCAAGGGCTACATGCAGGGTCCCATGACCGCATATGAGTTTGTGCCCGAGCAGGAAACCGACTTCATCTTTTGCACCATAGGTGAGGAATGGGGATTCCTCGGTTCGACCCTGGTGGTATTGCTCTTCTGGGGCCTGTTGCTGCGTTTGATCCAACTGGCAGAACGACAGCGCTCCAACTTCACCCGAATCTATGCCTACGGCGTCGCCAGCATCTTGTTCATGCACTTCCTCATCAACATCGGCATGGTGCTTGGGTTGGCTCCTGTGATCGGCATTCCGCTGCCGTTCTTCAGCTACGGCGGATCCTCCATGTTGGGGATGACCGTCCTCATCTTCATCCTGTTGCGACTGGACGCAGAGCGTTTCACCGTACTCAGTTGATGGCTGGGATTTTTTTTTGCCATCCTGAAACCTTCCTTTGTCGGGGCCCGTATACCCGTCCGTGGATTGGTTGGTTTGTTTCGAGCGCGCATCGACCCTTGGGCAGGTGCGCGCTCATTTTTTTCAAACCCCCAGCAGCACCTCTGCTGGATCCTTGCCCCCGAAGAGCAGACGCTCAGGATGCTCCAACAATTGCTTGATGAGGAACAAGAATCCCACACTCTCCTTCCCGTCAATGATGCGGTGGTCGTAACTCAGGGCCACATACATGATGGGTCGGATTTCTACCCGACCTTCAACGGCCACGGGACGATCGACCACGTTGTGCATGCCCAAGATCGCACTCTGGGGCGGGTTCAAAATGGGGGTCGAAAGCATGGACCCGAAGACGCCGCCGTTGGTGATGGTGAACGTGCCTCCTTGCATCTCTTCGATGCCCAACTGTCCATCGCGCGCACGGATGGCCAACCGCTTGATCTCGCTTTCAATTTGGGCCAAACTCATCCCCTCCGCATTCCGAATCACCGGCACCATCAATCCCTTCGGTGAACTGACCGCGATGCCGATGTCCGCATAGGAGGGAATGACCATCTCCTTGTCATCGATCATGGCATTCACGGCCGGAAAGGATGCAATGGCTGTGGTCACGGCCTTCGTGAAGAAACCCATGAAGCCCATGTTCACGCCGTGTTGCTCCTTGAAAACATCCTTGTACTTTGCCCGCAGGTCCATGATGGGCTTCATGTCCACCTCGTTGAAAGTGGTCAACATGGCCGTCTCGTTCTTCACGGAGACCAGTCGTTCTGCCACCTTCCGACGCAGCATGGACATCTTTTCTCGCTTCACTTCCCGCGACCCACCCCAGGCAGCCACTGCCGGTGCTGCGAATCCAGCCGCCAAGTGGGCGGAAACATCTTGCGGCAAGACCCGACCCTCCCGGCCCGTTCCCGAAACGGAGCCCGCTGGCAAGTTGTTCTCAGCCATCATTTTCCGAGCGGCAGGGGATGGGTGTCCCGATGCATGGGATGCAGGCACAGCCGCTAGGCTCGGTGCAGGCACAGCTGCCGCGGGCTTTGGAACCGCCACCGGGGCGGGTGCAGGCGCCGGGGCAGCAACCGCGGCCGCTGGAGCGCTGGAGGCTGGTTGGGCAACCCCCGCTGGACGAACGGCATCTGTATCGATGTGACACACCACCGCACCCACAGCAACCGTATCCCCCTCTGCTGCCTTGAGGGTGATGACCCCAGACATTTCGGCGGGCAATTCCAAGGTAGCCTTGTCAGAATCCACCTCTGCGATGGCTTGGTCCTTTTCCACATAGTCCCCATCGGCAACCAACCAGGTTGCGATTTCTACTTCGCTGATTGACTCCCCGGGACTGGGGACCTTCATTTCAAGAATAGGCATGGCATCTTAGGAATTCGGGATGGGAAGCTAAAGCGGTGCGAAGTTCGTGCATTTGGAGCTGGCTCATGCCGTGTGCATCACCCCAGCAGCGTGCTGGACGAACACGGCATCGATGATCGCTTTCTGCCGGATGGCATAGATGGCAGGCGACCCCGTGTCCGGGCTCGCCCCCATAGGCCGCGCAATCGGCGTGAGCGAAGCCCAACGGAAATGCTGGAGCAAGAAACTCCAAGCCCCCATGTTCGCTGGCTCTTCTTGAACCCACAAACAACGCACCTCTCCGGGATAAGCTGCCAATGTGGATTCAATGTCTCGGGCGGGCAGCGGGTGGATTTGCTCCAAACGAATGAGGGCGAGGTCCTTCAGGCTTGCGCCTTCCCGCTCCATTTGTTCGATGCGCTCGAGCAATTCGTAGTATATCTTGCCCGTACACCAGACCAACGTTCGCACCGCGCTGCGGGCACCGGGCGCCGCCATCCGCGGATCATCCAGCACGGGTGCAAAATGGCCTTGGGCCATCTGGTCCAAGGATGACACCGCCCGCGGATAACGCAAGAGTTTCTTCGGCGTAAAGACAACCAAAGGCTTCCGGAAAGAACGCTTCACTTGGCGACGGAGCAAGTGGAAATAGTTCGCAGGCTCCGTCACATTGCAAACGAAGAAATTGTCCCCACTTCCGAGCTGCAGAAAACGCTCCATGCGGCCTGAACTGTGCTCCGACCCCATGCCCTCATAACCGT
>JBIKTK010000101.1:0-5239 GCA_044348125.1 Flavobacteriales bacterium
GCTGGTGGTCGATGGGGTGGAGCAGTTGGACGAGACTTGCGCCGAGCGGGTTCCCAATGGACTGGGGGGATTCAACTCGCTCAGGCGAGTAGGACCGGAGGCTGGAAACTTGATGCTCCAAGCCACCGGCATGGAGCAACGTGGAGACAGCGTGGTCATCACCTGCGAGGGAACCCCGGGCAGTGTGCTGGTAGCCTACTGGAACAACCGACTCCTTGCGCTCGGAAAGTTGGGACCCCAAGGGCAATCCGGATTGTTGCTGCCTGCGGAAACCCGTGGTCTCGAAAGGTCCCACTTGCGGATTTGGGCCGTGGACAACCGCATGCGGAGTGAGGAAGTGCTCCTGCCCCTGGCAAATGGTGTGCCCGTTACCAACCCCGATCTGCTCAACCGGTTTGACCACCACACGAAGATTCTGTATTTCTTGATGGTGGATCGTTTCAAAAATGGGGACACGGGCAACGATGCGCCTGTGGAGGATGCCGGAATCCATCCCAAGGCAAACCACCAAGGTGGGGACCTGGCTGGGGTTCGTCAGGCCCTGTCATCCGGTTACTTCACGGGGTTGGGGGTGAATACGATTTGGCTTTCACCCATCACGCAGAATCCGGAAGGTGCCTATGGGCTTTGGAAAGACGAAGAGACTGGGTTTTCGAGCAAATTCAGCGGCTACCATGGGTACTGGCCCATCCGCTCCACCGTTGTGGATCACCGTTTCGGCGATCTGGATGCGTGGCATGCCCTCATCGATGAAGCCCATGCCCAAGGGCACAGTGTCCTGCTGGACTATGTCGCAAACCATGTTCACGAAGAGCACCCCCTTTACCAGCAGCACCCGGATTGGGCCACCGATTTGTACTTGCCAGATGGCTCCCTGAATACCGAGCGCTGGGACGAACACCGCTTGACCACTTGGTTTGACACGTTCATGCCCACCCTGGATTTGGAGAATGAAGCGGTGTACCAACCCATGTCTGACAGTGCCTTGTGGTGGGTGGTCCATACGAAGGTGGATGGGTACCGTCACGATGCCACGAAGCACATTCCGGAGGTGTTTTGGCGGACGTTGACCCACAAGATTCGGAACGCGGATTTGGAGCAACCCCGGCCTATTTTCCAGATTGGAGAGACTTATGGCAGTCCCCAGCTCATCGCGAGCTATGTGACCCCGGGGATGCTGGATGCGCAATTCGACTTCAACCACTACGATGCCTTGGTGGCCGCCTTTGCCCTCGACGATGCACCGCTGGAGGACTTGGTGCGGGTGGCTGAGGAGAGCATCGAGCAGTATGGTGCGCACCACCTCATGGGGAACATCACAGGGAACCAAGACCGGCCTCGGTTTGCGTCCCTGGCCGATGGGAGTTTGACCTTCGGTGAAGACATGAAGCGAGCGGGCTGGATACGCGACATCCAGCATGCGAACGATCAGGGCTATCAGAAGATGCAGATGCTCATCGCGTACTTGATGTCAGTGCCCGGTCTTCCTTGCATCTACCAAGGCGACGAGATTGCCGACGTGGGAGGAAATGATCCAGACAACCGGCGCATGATGCGGTTCGAAGGACTCAATGACCAAGAGGTTGCCACCCGCAACTGGGTGACAGAATGGGCTCAATTGCGTAGCAGCCGAATGAGCATGCTGTACGGCAGCACCCGATTCTCCATCCCCGAACCCGGCATCTTGGTCATTGAGCGGGATTACCTCGATGAACACACGGTGATTTGGATCAACAAGCGACCGAATCCTGTTACACTGACCCTGATTCCTACCTCCAAGCGCCCCGGATTGAAGCCTGAAATGCGGCTGGCCGGTCAAGGGGAGGTCGCTGGAGAACGGGTTACGGTTGCGGGGCGTTCCGCCGTGGCTGTGGGTTGGAAGGGCGGTCGTTGACAGGGGGCTTGGTGGAATCCGGAGCGTCTTCCAGGATGTAGGCGTGGGTTTCTAGCCACTGCCCATTTCCCCGGTTGATGGCATGGCTCAATCGCAATTGTCCGGGCAGACGCTCCAAGGTCCAGCGCAATAGCGCAGGTGTGCCGGCAAAATCCCCCCCTCGGGTCAGGGTCGCCCCCAGCGCAGTGGTTCCGGTGATGTGCCAATCCGTCGTTCCTCTGATGCCAGCGCTGGCCTCCGTGATGCGGACCCCGCCTGTGGCACGCTGGAAACTCCACACCGTCAGGGATTCCTCCACATGTGCTGTGTCAACCCCCTGAAGCCACTGGAGCACAAAACCATCCCCTGAAGCGTCGCGCTTGCCATCGAGCCGCACGAAAACGGTGCTTTTCTCTGCACTTCCCGGCACGGAACCCGTCTCCAAACGACCGACGTAACTGCCTGCCAAAGGAGCCATCCAAGCCGGGGCTTGGGCCCCAGCGGGCAAGGCGGCTCCCCATCCCAACACGATCGCAAAAACCAACCTCTTCCCCCATCGGGAGGCTCGGGTGCTTTCATTTTTCATGGCCACAAGGTAAGACCTGACGTAACTTCCGACCGAAATCCAAGAAAATGAACCCGCTTCGTTTCCTCGCCTTGCCCGCTCTTTGCGGCACCTTGATGTTTCAAAGCCCCGCCTGGGCCCAACCTACTTGGACCGTAGGGAACACTGTATTGACTGAGTACAATTTGGTGACGGGGGTTCAACTTCCATGGGAAATCCTGTGGGGTCCGGATGACCACATTTGGGCGACCACCCGGGTGGGAAGTGTGCTGCGGATTGACCCCACAACCGGCATTTACACCACGGTGCTCCAGAAATCCGTCATGAACGGCGGGAATGGAGAGCCCGGCATGCTGGGCATGGCCATGCACCCCGATTGGGAGAACACCCCACGTGTGTTCATCGTTTACTGCACCGGAAGTGGTTCCACTGGACAAGAGAAACTGAGCGCCTTCGATTGGGATGGTACGTCGTTGGTGAACGAACAAGTGCTGCTGACCCTGCAGGCAGGCGGCATCCACAATGGAAGCCGGTTGTTGGTTTTGCCTGACAACACCCTGCTCATGACCACAGGCGACGTGGGCGCGGGTTCCTTGGCCCAAGATTTGGAAAGCCTGCAAGGCAAGACCCTGCGCATGAACCTCGATGGTACGGTGCCGGCGGACAATCCCTTCCCGGGAAGCCTCGTTTACACCTGGGGCAACCGGAACAGCCAAGGCCTCGCGTTGGGGCCCGATGGACAGATTTACAGTTCGGAACATGGGCAAAACGCTGACGACGAGCTCAACCTCTTGTCCCCCGGCAGGAACTGCGGCTGGCCCTCGGTCCAAGGCATGTGCAACACCGCTTCGGAGCAGACTTTCTGCGAGGCAAATGATGTTCTCGAGCCTCTGAAAACCTGGACGCCCTGCATCGCCGTGAATGGCATTTCCTACTACAACCACCCTGCCATCCCGGAGTGGCAGCACACCCTGCTGATGGCCGTTCTCGGTGGACTCGGTGGACAGTATGAGCGGCTGAGTGTCCTGAATCTCAGCGAGGACGGCCTCTCGGTAACCGGTGAGACGAATTACTTCGCTTCCTTCAACCAACGGGTTCGGGACATCTGCATCCACCCGGTCACGGGATCTGTTTATGTCGCCTTCAATGGTACGAGCTATCCCGGTAGCGGTCCCAACATCATCAAGGAGTTTCGGAATGAAGCCTACGTCAATTCCCTGGGCCTTGCGCCAAGCGAAGCAGGGGCTACCTTGGAGGTATATCCCAACCCCGTCACCTCAGAACTTCGCTGGAATGGCGGAGCGCTTTGGGCAGGTGCTGACTTTGAAATCCATAGCTTTTCTGGGCAGCGGGTGGCTGCAGGGAAATGCACGAGCAACCCGGGATTGGTTTCGGTCAACGGCTGGGCTTCTGGCATGTACTTTCTTCGGCTCACCACACCGACCGCCACGGTCACCCGGACCTTCCAGGTGCAGTGAAACAGCGGTGGCGGGTGCTGCCCCTGCTCATGGGCGTTGCGGCGGCCGGCATTGGAACCGCGGAAGCTCATCTGACCGGCCTCCCGGGAGATACCTTGATCCAAATCCCGGTATCTGACGTCGTGGTGATTCGGAACCGGGTGGGTGGGAGTGCACAACATTTGAATGCGGAAGGCATGCAGGGCCAGGGGGGGTATGATTTGGCCTTCGCCCTCAACCAGGTTCCCGGGGTGCGGATGGAGACGCGGGGCATGGGGGGATCGCGGCGCATCGACATCCGGGGCAGCGGCCTGCGCTCGCCATTCGGTGTGCGGAATACCCAGATTCTGGTGAATGGCTTCCTGCTTTCCACTGCGGATGGTGTAGGCCAAACCGAATGGCTCGATCCGCTCCTCTTGGACCGGTTGGTGGTGATGAAGGGTCCCACGGGCGCCTGGCTTGGTGGTGGATACGGCGGGGCGCTGGTGGGGAGTTCGCTGCCCGAGTTTCAGCTGGGTCAGGGTGGTGCCCGGCGCGTTTGGGGTGAACTTCGTGCGGGCTCACTGGGCGCGGGTGCGGCGGGGGACGGGCTGGCCTGGCGTGCGGTGGCCGGCGCTCATTGGCACCGGGACCGTGACGAATGGCGGGTCCAAGCCGCCGGCAACCTCCATCCCGGCTTCCGGGACCAGGAGGCGAACGACAAGGTCCTGGCTGAGGTCCACTGGCGCCGCTATGGGGTGGGCCGTCCCGGGGTGCTGCACCACCTTTGGCTCAGCGGCTACTCCGGCGGCTGGGAGCTGCCCGGAGCCCTCGATTCCACGCAAGCTGCGGACTCCCCCACCCTCGCCCCAGGCGCTCCCTACGCTGCTGAGGTGAACCGAGACCGAATCCAAGCGGCCTACAGCCTGACCCACCATTGGGGGGGAACCCAACGGGGGCTCTATGTGCTCGCCCACGGCAGCGAGAAGACGAATCCTTTCGGAACCTCCCGCTTCTTCCGCGGCTACAAATGGGAGAACGAGTGGGGCGGGAACATCCGTCTCACTTGGCGTCACCAGCGACACCAAGCCGATCGAGGCTGGCACGTTTGGGATGCCTCCGCCATCGGGCAAGCCGATCGCTTGTTCATCACCGAATGGGATTCGCTGGCCGGAGACCAACCCCAAGGTTTCCGTTATGACTTGACCACGGATGCATTCCATGGTTGGGTGGGAGGTGGCTATGCCTGGCATTCTCATCGCAAGTGGACGTTCAGCGGACAGGTCGGCTGGGATGGGCTCCACCGGTCCACCTTGGGCACTGCCCGAACCTTGGAGGTCCCTTGGTCCGAACGTTACCGGCGTT
>JBIKTK010000102.1:0-5234 GCA_044348125.1 Flavobacteriales bacterium
CGCCCGGGCCCACCCTCGCTCCCCCCCGTACTTGATGCCGTGAATCCGACGGCGGAGCGCCGGGTGTCCCCGAAGCCGGAACCCGGCGCACCCCGCGAGCCCGAAGACCCGCTCCTCGACCCAGATCCGTCCCAAGGGCTGCCGGAGGTCCGGCCAAACCCCGACGCACCCCACGCAGCCCTCCCAATCCCGTTCCCCCGGCTGCAACCGCGTCCCACAGAAGGCACAATAGCGCGGCAGCAGGTCCCCCCAATCCATTTGCATGGGGCGAATTTGGCCTGCAGCCTGCAAAAATCCCCAACCCACTTCACGTGTGGTGGGGTTAAGTTTGTGACTGCAGCTTACAGCCATGCAATTCGGCAAAAGCACCACACTCGAGGGATTTACCGCGGATGACTTCGCGCTGCCTCCTGACCACCCCCAGACGGGGCGGATTCTTCGCGGCTCGGATCCATCGGGCGCGGTTCCCGTGGTGCGTTGCGGCGGTACCGTTTGGACCGTTCCGGCGTGGAAGGGCACGCTGTACCCCGCTCGAGGTCCGCAACGGGAATGGCCCCACCACTATGGAACCCACTTCGGTACCCTGGAGCTCAATGCCACCCATTACCGCATTTATCCTCCGGAGAAGATGGCAGCTTGGGCGGCAGCCATGCCCGACGGTTTCCGCTTCTGCCCCAAGTTTCCCCAGATCATCACCCATTTCCGGCGATTCCGCCAGTGCGAAGGGCCTACCGATGACTTCATCCAAGGCCTGCTGGCCTTGGGCGATCGACTGGGACCCTCCTTCATCCAACTGCCTCCGCAATTCGCCCCCTCCCACGCCAGCGCCTTGCTGTCCTACCTCGCCCAATGGCCGCGAGAATTGCCGCTGGCCATCGAGTTCCGGCATCCGGAATGGTTCACGGGGCACCCGGATGCGGAGGCGGTTTGGGAGGCCATGGAGGCATACGGGGTGGGTTCTGTGCTCAGCGACACCGCCCTGCGCCGCGATGCGGTCCACATGCGGCTGACGGCCCCATTCCTCCTGCTGCGCTACGGGGGTGGAGATGGCCATCCGACCGATGCATCGCGCATTGCGGACTGGGTGCAACGCTGGCAGCATTGGGGCGATGCCGGGCTGCAAGCGGTTTATTTCTTGGTCCACCAACCGGACAGCCTGCGCACCCCGGAAACCTGCCGTCTATTGGCCGACAGCTGGCAACAGGCCGTTCCCCAAGATTCGCCGGTGGTAGCGCCAAAGGCCTTTCACCTAGCCCCAAGTCCGCAGCACCAAACCCCAGGTCCGCAGCACCAAACCCCAGGTCCGCAGCACCTAGCCCCAAGTCCGCACCACCAAACCCCAGGTCCGCAGCACCAAACCCAGCTCCCGCTGGACCTGTTCACGGAATCAGACCGAACTGCCTGAAGTGGTGGGCGGTGTGGTGCGCCACCAGCATCTGCATCTCCTCAGCCTCCATCTTTCCGTACATCGGATGCCGCATTGTGCCCTTCCAGCCCATGGCCTCTGACAAGGCTTGATCCAAGCGCATCCGGGCTGCATCAAATGCCGGGCGCTCGGTCACGCGCAATCCGGGCGCAGTCGTCATTCCTTTCGCAGCCCGCTCTGGCGGGGTAGCCAGCAACCGCCGCAACAGGGGTCTTCCGATGCAGCGGGCGAACCCTACCACCAGCGGGGATACGGGCAACCTGCCCGCATAGAGGTCGACAAACCGAGCACAGTGCTCCGCCATGTCCGCAGGTTCCATCGCACCCCAACGGCGGGGTGTGTCCGCTTGCAGCGAAGCGAGTGCGGCCTGAAGTGCCGCGAGTTCCGGCAGCCCCGGAGGCGCGATCAGGCGCCGTGGCACTTCTTGTACTTCTGGCCCGAACCACAAGGGCACGGGTCGTTGGGCAGCACCTTCGGCTCCACGCGCACTGGGCGTTGCGGAGGAGCAGGCGGGGCCGGCATCCGCATGCCCGGGGGCATGGCCAGCCGCTGGGCGGTGGACGCCTGTTCTTGCAGGTTGCTCACGCCGGCCTTGGTGGCCTCCACACGGGGAGCGGGGGCTGCTTGCCGGGGTGGGGCCTGGGGCTGGGCAGCTGGTCCGGTGGGCAGGGTGCACATCATCAAGAAAGAAGCCACCTCCTCGTTCATCTTGAGCACCATCGCTTCGAACAGTTTGAACGACTCTGACTTGTAGATGATCAACGGGTCCTTTTGCTCGAAGCGGGCGTGCTGAACGTTGCTCCGAAGTTCATCCATGGCGCGCAGGTGCTCCTTCCAGTATTGGTCGATGATGGCGAGCACCACCGACTTCTCGAGAGACTCCATCACCGCCTTGCCCTCGGTCGCCACACTCAAAGCGATGTCCGCAGCGACTTGCAGCGTCTTCCGACCGTCGGTGAAGGGCACCAAGATGTTCCGGAAATCGTTGGAAGGATCCTCGTGCACCCGCTGGATGACCGGGAAGGCCCGCTCCGCGAGCTCGTTGCACTTCGCCCGGTAGTTCGTCTCTGCAGCGAGGAACGTCTGGTGGGCGAGCGCCGCAGGCTGGCCACTGGCAAACTGGCGGTCGTCCATCGGGGGCTCCATGCCGAAGTCCGACAGCATGGCCATCCGAAATCCTTCGAAATCCTTCGACGGCTGGTGGTTCAGGACGTGCTGCTCCACCAATTCGTAGAACATGTTCGCGATGTCGGTGCGGATGCGGTCCCCATGCAGGGCGTGCCGCCGGCGCTTGTAAATCACCTCGCGCTGCGCATTCATGACATCATCGTACTCCAACAAGCGCTTGCGGATGCCGAAGTTGTTTTCCTCCACCTTCTTCTGTGCCCGCTCGATGCTCTTGGTGATCCACGGGTGCTGGATGACTTCGCCCTCTTGGTGGCCCATGCGGTCCATCATCCGGGCAACGCGGTCCGAGCTGAACAACCGCATCAAGTCGTCCTCCAGCGAGACATAGAACTGCGACGAACCCGGGTCACCCTGCCGTCCCGAACGACCGCGCAACTGACGGTCCACCCGCCGGCTGTCGTGGCGCTCCGTACCGATGATGGCGAGGCCGCCCGCCTCCTTCGTTTCCGGGGTCAACTTGATGTCCGTACCCCGGCCCGCCATGTTCGTCGCGATGGTGACCGTACCCGGCTTGCCCGCCTCGGCCACAATCTCCGCCTCCCGCTGGTGCAGCTTCGCATTGAGCACCTGGTGCTTCACCCCGCGCAAGTCCAGCATGCGGGACAGCAATTCACTGACCTCGACCGTCGTCGTACCCACCAGCACCGGTCGACCGGCATCCCGCAACGTGACCACATCGTCGATGATGGCATTGTACTTCTCCCGCTTCGTCTTGTAGACCAAATCCTGCTCATCCTTCCTCGAAATGGGTCGGTTGGTAGGAATGACCATCACGTCCAACTTGTAGATGTCCCAGAGTTCTCCTGCCTCCGTCTCCGCGGTTCCCGTCATCCCCGCGAGCTTGTGGTACATCCGGAAATAGTTCTGCAGGGTGACCGTAGCGTACGTCTGCGTTGCCGCCTCCACCCGCACCGACTCCTTCGCCTCGATGGCTTGGTGCAAACCGTCCGAGTAGCGGCGGCCTTCCATGATTCGGCCGGTCTGCTCGTCGACGATCTTCACCTTGTTCTCCATCACCACGTAATCCACATCCTTCTCAAACAGCGCGAATGCCTTCAGCAACTGGTTGACGGTGTGGATGCGGGCGCTTTTCACGCCGTAGTCTTGCATCAGGGCGCTTTTCCGCTCGCGGCGCACGTCCTCGGAGTCCTCGCTTTGGTCGATTTGGACCAATTCGGAGGCCAAATCCGGCAACGTAAAGAAGTGTTCGTCCTCCATGTTGCCCGTCAGGAACGCAATGCCCCGTTCGGTCAGCTCCACCTGGTTGTGCTTCTCATCGATCACGAAGAGCAGGGGCTCATCTGCCTTGGGCAGCTCCCGCTTGTTGTCCTGCAGATGATAGCCCTCGGTCTTGAGGAGCTGCTGCTTCATGCCCTCGGTGCTGAGGAATTTGATGAGCGGCTTCGACTTGGGCAGGCCGCGGTAAGCGCGGAAAAGGGCCAAGCCGCCATCCGTGACGTCTTGTTTCGATGGGTTCTCCCCGGTCAGCAGCCGCTTCGCTTCGGTGAGGAATCCCTGCACGGCCTGTTGCTGTGCCTGGACCAACTGGACCACCCGGGGCTTGAGGGCCTCGAACTCCTGCTGGTCCCCGCGCGGCGTGGGACCGCTGATGATGAGCGGGGTACGCGCTTCGTCGATGAGGACGGAATCCACCTCGTCGACGATGGCATAGTGGTGACGTCGCTGGACCAACTGGTCCGGCCGCTGGGCCATGTTGTCCCGCAGGTAATCGAATCCGAACTCGTTGTTCGTGCCGTAAGTGACGTCGGCGCGGTAGGCCGCTCGCCGAGACTCGCTGTTCGGGGTGTGCTTGTCGATGCAATCGACCGTGAGTCCGTGGAACTCAAAGAGCGGGGCCATCCACTCTGAGTCTCGGCGGGCGAGGTAGTCGTTCACCGTGACCAGGTGGACCCCACGGCCGGCGAGGGCGTTCAGAAACACCGGCAAGGTGGCCACCAAGGTCTTCCCCTCCCCCGTTTGCATCTCCGCCACCTTGCCGCGGTGCAGGGCGATGCCGCCGATGATCTGCACATCGTAGTGGACCATGTTCCAAACAATCGACGCGCCGGCAGCGTCCCACGTGTTGCTCCACACCGCCTGGTCGCCATCGATCACAACGCCGCGCCGTCGCGCCGCAATTTGCGCATCCTGCTCCGTGGCACGCACCCGCAAGGGTTCCCCTGAAGCGAACCGCTTCGCCGTCTCCTTCATCAAGGCAAATGCCTCAGGCAAAACCGCCTCCAACGCCCCTTCCAAGGCCGTGTCCAGCCGCTTCTCAAGCAAGTCCACCTCCTCGTACATGGCTTCCTTCGCGTCGAGTTCCGCCTCACTGAGCGTCTCCGCTTGCAACCGCAGGGCATCCAACTGTGCCGAGACCTCCTTCACCTGATCGGCGATGCGGGCGCGAAGCGCGGCGGAACGCTCCCGAAGGCCGTCCGCAGAGAGTTGCGCCAATCCCGATTCGGCCGCCAACACCGCATCCAACACCGGCCGAATGGCCTTCAGGTCATTGGCGGATTTGTCGCCGAGAATTTTCTTGAGAAGCTTCTGAAGCATGGTGCAAAAGTACGGCGGGAATGGGGCTGAGGTTGCATGCGATTTCCGGGGCGCTTCCGGCGGC
>JBIKTK010000103.1:0-5212 GCA_044348125.1 Flavobacteriales bacterium
GGCTTTGGCAACCACTCAGTCTGCTTGATTTCAGCGACTTGAGTCGAAAGGGGTCGGAGGGATTGTTCCGGTTCAAGGAGGTGCGGAGGCCCCACTTGCACGTGCGGATTCCCCACGAGGTTCCCCGGTCGGCTGTGGCCTTTTTCCTGGCCGAACTCGTTTCCAAAACCCTCCCGGAAGACACCCCCCACCCGGAAATTGCCCAAGCCCTCTGGCAAACGACCCTCGCGTTGGATTCCGAACCGCACATCGCTTGGTTGCATGTGGTTTTTTTAGCGCGGCTGGTTCAACTGCTCGGGCTAGCGCCGATGGAGCCGCCTTCCCTCCGGCACGGGTTGAGTTGGCGAACGGGGGAGTGGATATGGGAACCGCTTCGCGATGAGGACCACCTGGAACCCGACCTCGCGCACCGTTGGGCTGCCCTGTGCGCGCACGGGGACCTGTCGGCACTGGCGGGTTGCCAAGCAAAGGACCGGAAGGCCTTGTTGGTCGGGCCTTTGCGTTACCTGCGTCACCAAATGGGTGCGCCGACGGGGTTGAAGAGCTTGTCGGTTTTGGAGGAGTTGTTTTCTTAGAATCAGGTTTATTTGGAATGATTTTTGCAAGAAATTGGGCCTGTATTCAAAACCGCATGAAAGGCTTGGGAGGTCGTTTGCTTGGGGTGGTTTGGGCATGGGCGCTTGCTTGTGCGTCGTCAGGTTTTCTCGAGGTTTCGGCCCAAGCGCAACCGGTTCACCCGAAACCCATCACCATCACAGGCTCCGATGGCCAAACCCCAGTGCCCTTTGCCGTAATCGTCAACCGCAACAGCGGTGAAGCGCAGATGGCAGATGCAAATGGAAAGGTGGTGCCTCCTCTGCGCGGGGGAGCGGATACGCTGGTGGTGCGCAGTGTGGGTTACATGGACTTGGTGATTGTTCCACGGGATGTCATGCCTTCCCGGTTGCGGATGGTGGATGACCTGGTTTCGTTGGATGTGGTGGAGGTCATCGGCACATCAAGCCGACGCCAAGGCGAGCGCTCCGGATCCAACATCTCGGGATTGTCCGGTTTGCGCATCGCGCCGGTCAAGCGAATCGAGGTGCCCTTGAATGCAGCGGATCTGCTCTGGTCCACGGGATCCGTGTTGGTCCAGGAGAGCCAGCAGGGGGGAGGGTCACCCGTGCTCCGGGGATTTGAGGCAAACCGGGTGTTGCTGGTGGTGGACGGCGTACGGATGAACAATGCCATCTACCGTTCGGGCCATCTCCAGAATGCGGTCACGGTGGACCCCAATGCACTGCAACGGACCGAAGTGATTTTGGGGCCGCATTCGGTGATGTATGGCAGCGACGCCCTCGGTGGGGTCATCCACTACCAAACCCGGCGTCCCACGTTGTCTGAGCCGGCGACCCGGGCCCAGGCCTTGATCGCTTACCGCAGCCCCAACCAAAGTTGGAACTACCACGCCTCTGCGGAGATTTCCCGTCCCAAGTGGGCGTCCATTACCTCTTTTAGCCATTCGGTTTTCGGGGATTTGCGGATGGGGTCTCGTCGCCCCCATGGGGATGCTGAGTGGGGGTTGGTTCGGGAATACGCAGCCGTGGTGAATGGGCGGGACACGGTTTTGCAGAATGAGGACCCCCGGTTGCAAGTGGGCTCGGGGTACAAACAATGGGACCTCATGCAACGCCTGCAGTTTCAGTTGCCATCGGGTTCTTTGGGGGTCAACCTCCAGTACAGCACCAGCACCGACGTGCCCCGTTTTGATGTCATGGACGATCGACGAGACGGAGTCCTGCGTTGGGCGGAGTGGAACTACGGGCCCCAGGAGCGGAAACTGGCTTCCCTGAATTACGCGGGTTATGTGCCTCGATTGCGCTCTACCTTGAACATCACCGCCAATGTCCAGGAGATCGGGGAAGATCGGATCAACCGTCGAATGGGAGACGATTGGCGTTACCACCAGGAGGAAACCGTGCGGGTGGCGGGGTTCAATGCGAATTTGGCCTACACAGGAACAGCGGGATGGCGCTGGACAGTGGGCATGGCAGGAGCCTGGAATGGCGTAGCTTCCGTGGCATACAAGCAACACCGGTTGACGGGTGTGCGGGAAGCGGAGATCACGCGGTATCCCGATGGGGGCAGCGTGATGCGAACCGGGGGGCTGTATGGCTTGGTGCGCAAACAGTGGGGGCCGCACATCTTGTCTGCAGGGGCCCGGTATAGCCACGTCTACCTGCTGGGCAAGTACGATTCCAATGAATTTTTCACCTTGCCCAATCCCCGAATCGAATCCTCGAAGGGAGCGCTGACGGGCAGTGCCGCCATGCAATGGAAGCTGTCGCGCTCCTTGCATGCATCCACCTCAGTGGGTTCTGGGTTCCGCCATCCCAACGTGGACGATGCGGTCAAAATCCGGGAGAAGAACGGGTTGATCCAGATGCCCAACGACTCCCTTCGTTCCGAGTATTTGTACAGCCTGGAACAGACCTTCACGTGGAGCTGGCGCGGTGGTGAGGCGCTGCAGGTCACGGGTGGGGGCTTTTATTCTTGGTGGGAAGATGCCATTGTGACGGTCAATGCCGCCTTGCCCAATGGGGACACTTTGTTTGTGTACCAGGGCGATACGGTTCGGGTTCAGACCCTGGCAAATGCGTCCCGAGCGGTGATTCGGGGCGGGCGGATGGAGGTGGGAGCGCAGGTCACCCCACGGATTGGGTTGCAGGGGACCATCAATTGGACGTGGGGCAAGAACTTGGAGTCTGGTGCGCCTTTGGCCCACATCCCGCCCACGTTTGGTCGGGTCGCCATGGATTACGAGTACCATTGGCTGACGGTCGTGGCCTCCGTCCAATACAACCGGGCGAAGGCACTGGAGGACTATGGTCCGGATGGAGAGGACAACGATGTGGAGGCCCTGCCGACGGGGACACCGGCTTGGTGGACCCTGAATCTGGAAGCCGCGTTGGCTCCGGCAGAAACTTGGCAGGTGCGTTTGGGGGCCCGCAACCTGTTGGACCAACATTACCAGGTCTTTTCATCCGGGATTGCCGCGGCAGGCCGGGGCCTTTACGCGTCGGTGCACCTCTCGTTTTGATGGGTTCATGGGCCACGTCCCGCCGGTTCTAGGCTAAATTCGAATCATGCTTTTCTCCCACGTCCCAGGTCATTTGGAAACCGCAGCAAGCCTGCGCGCTGCAGCAGCCACCGGCCGGGTCGCCCACGCGTTGCTATTCGATGGTCCGGAGGGCGCCGGGACCTTGTCCATGGCCCTCGCCTTCGCGCGCTATCTTCACTGTTCCCAGCCCAGTGAGGCCGATGCATGCGGTACCTGTACGTCCTGTAAACACCATGACGGACTGCAACACCCAGACCTGCATTTCACCTTTCCGTTCTTCAAGGGCGAAAAGGAGGAACATGCGACCTCGGCACCTTTTCAAACCACTTGGCGAAAAACGTTGTTGGGCAATTCCCACCTGGGCCAAGACGAATGGGTGGATGCCATCGGTGCCGACCGCAAGCAACTTTTTATCTCAGTCCATGAAGCGCTTGAAATCCAGCGGAAGCTGGGTTTGAAGTCGTTCATGGGGGGGTGGAAGGTTTGGATATGTTGGCTCCCTGAGACCATGCGGGTGGACACTGCAAACAAGATGCTGAAGCTCATCGAGGAGCCGCCGGACAAGACGGTGATGCTCTTTGTGAGCGAGCGGGGTGACCAGTTGCTCGCGACCATCCGGTCCCGGGTGCAAGCCATTCGGTTTCAGCGGCTTTCCGACGAGTCAGCCGCGGCCGTTTTGGCGGCACGTGCTGGTTTGGAATGGGAGGTGGCTTGGGAATTGGCGCGCGTTGTGGAGGGCAATCTGTCTGCGGGATTGCGGTTGGCATCGGGTGAAGGGGTGGCTCCGGACCACGCCCTCTTCGTCCGGTGGATGCGGGGATGTTATGGCCGGGATGCGGGCGGGATTGTGGAAATGGCAGATGCTTTCGCTGCACCGGGTCGGGAAGGCATGAAGCGCTTCCTGCTCTATGCCATGCACATGGTCAGGCAGTGTATCCTGCTGAACTACGGTGCGGAACCCCTGGTTCGAATGACGCAGCGAGAACGGGATTTTGCCCAGCGGTTCGCCCCCTTCATCCACCATGGAAACGTGTTGGATGTGCAATCCCTGATGGAGGAAGCGCACCGGGACGTGGGTGGAAACGTGAATGGCAAGTTGATTTTCATGGATTTGAGCATCCGAATGAACACCTTGCTCCGGCGGGAGATGTAAGGGGTGTCGGAGGCACCGCAACCTGGCTTAATTTAGCGGGTCATGGGATGTTCAACGTGTAGCAAAGGAGGAGGCGTACCTCGCGGTTGTAAGAGCAACGGGAATTGTGGAACGGGCGGCTGTGGCCCCATGACGGTCTTTGACTGGCTGGAAGGGGTGGCTTTGCCTGCAGGCCAAACCCCCTGCGACATGGTAGAACTGCGCTTCAAAGCGAACCGAAAGGGGTTTTACCGCAAAGCGGACGGTATGGAGTTGCAGGTGGGGGATGTGGTGGTGGTGGAAACGGACATGGGTGAGGACGTGGGGGTGGTGAGCCTGCGGGGCGAGTTGGTCCGCAACCAGATGCGTGCGAAGAAGATCCGAGAGGACCAAGAGGTGAAGCGCATCGTCCGGCGTGCGACCCAAGAGGACATCGACCGTTGGCAACAGGCAAGGCTCCGGGAGCCTCAGACCATCACCGATGGTCGGCAAATCATCCAAGGATTGGGGATTGCCATGAAATTGACGGATGTCGAGTTCCAAGGGGATGGTCGCAAGGCGACGTTCTATTACACGGCGGAGGATCGGGTGGATTTTCGGGTCTTGGTTCGTGAGTTGGCCGGGGCTTTTGGGATAAGGGTGGAGATGCGCCAAATCGGGGCACGCCAAGAGGCGGCTCGGGTGGGGGGCATCGGTGTTTGCGGAAGGGAATTGTGTTGCTCGAGTTGGTTGACGGATTTCCGGAGTGTTTCCACTTCGGCAGCCCGTTACCAGCAGCTTTCTTTGAATCCCCAGAAGCTGGCAGGGCAATGCGGCAAGCTCAAGTGCTGTCTCAATTACGAGCTGGATCAGTATGTGGAGGCGGTCAAGGATTTCCCAAGTCCCAATGCGAAGGTTCGGTTGAAGGAGGGCAAGGCGGTGGTGTTCAAGATGGACATTTTCAAGCGTTTGGTCTATCTCCTGCCGTTGGATGAGCCGGG
>JBIKTK010000165.1:0-4293 GCA_044348125.1 Flavobacteriales bacterium
CGCGTTCAACTCAGTCGGTTCCGCGGCAAAACCACGTGTCCGGATTGCAAGGGGAGTCGCTTGCGCCCCGAAGCGCACTGGGTCCAAATCCACGGCACCTCCCTGCCCGCCCTGTTGCTCATGCCCATCCACCGGGTCCTCTCCACCCTGGACGGTTGGCGGCTCACCCCGGCCGAGGAGGCCATCGCGCAACGGCTCCTCCTCGAAATCCGCCGCCGGTTGGGCTACCTCTGTGACGTGGGGCTGGACTACCTCACGCTCAACCGACAGAGCAACACCCTCAGCGGCGGAGAATCGCAGCGCATCGCGCTGACGGCCTGCCTCGGCAGCAGCCTCGTGGGCAGCACGTACGTCCTCGATGAACCCAGCATCGGACTCCACCCCCAGGACACCCAGCGGCTCCTGCGCGTGATGCACGGGCTGCGCGACCTCGGCAACACGGTGCTGGTGGTCGAGCACGACGACGAAGTGATGGCGGCGGCGGACCACCTCATCGACATGGGACCGGACGCCGGCGCGCTGGGCGGCCAGGTGGTCTTCGAAGGTCCCCCGGCCGCCTGCGCCCACCTGCCGTCCGACCACCCCTCCCACACCGCTGCCTACCTCTCCGGCCGGAACGCCATCCCCCTCCCGCCCCGCCGCCGCTCCACCACCGAACGGATCGAAATCCTCCACGGCCGGGGCAACAACATCGAAGACCTCAGCGCCTCCATCCCCCTCTACGCCCTGACCGCCATCACCGGAGTCAGCGGTTCCGGGAAGAGCACCTTCGCCCATGACATCCTCCTGCCCCTGATCGAAGCCTCCCTGCAGGGCCTCGATGGCCTCCAAAAATCGCGTGGCGAACTCCGGGGCCCCGTCCACCGCATCGGGGCCGTCGAGCGCATCGACCAGAACCCCATCGGCAAGTCCTCCCGTTCCAACCCCGCGACCTACGTCAAAGCCTTCGACGACATCCGCAACTTGCTGGCCGACACCCCCACCGCAAAAATGCGGGCCTACAAGCCCGGCCTATTCTCCTTCAACGTACCCGGTGGAAGGTGCGAAACCTGCGAGGGCGAAGGGTCCGTCACCATCGGCATGCAGTTCATGGCCGACATCCAACTCCCTTGCGATGTATGCAAAGGCAAGCGCTTTCAGGAGTACATCCTCGCCATCCGCTGGCAGGACAAGAACATCGACGACATCCTGAATATGACCATCCAGGAAGCAGTCGATTTTTTTGAAACGCATTTGGCCTCCTCCAAAACCCACCTCCGCAAGGCCATCCAGAAGTTGCAACCCCTGCTGGACGTGGGGCTGGGCTATGTCCGCATGGGCCAGAGCGCGAGCACCTTCAGCGGAGGCGAGGCCCAGCGCATCAAGCTGGCGGCCTTCCTGAACCCCAGCGACCGCAGCGCGCGCACCCTGTTCTTGTTCGATGAGCCGACGACCGGGCTCCACGTCCACGACGTGCGGAGGCTGCTCGATGCTTTCGATGCCCTGCTGGCCCAAGGGCACACGGTGGTCGTGATCGAGCACCACACCGAGGTCATTGTGCACGCCGACCACGTCATCGAGATGGGACCCGGCGGCGGGGAACATGGAGGGAAAATCGTGTTCCAAGGCACCCCGGAGGAACTGGCAGCGCATCCCGATGCGCCCACTGCCCCCTACGTGCGCAAGCGGCTTACTTCCCGCAAGTAAACGTCAGGCCCTCCGCCTTGATTTCGCGCGGAGCCGCCTTGGGATTGCCGTCCTTGTCCAACTCGACGAAGGTGCGACCGTGGACGTTGATGACCCCAGTGATGGTCCCCGCGGAGGTCAATTGCATCAGCAAGATGCGCTTGTCACCCGGCGCACGACCCTGGGGCTGGTCCGGGGTCACAAACCAAGCACCGTTGTTGGTCTCAAAAGTCGCTCCCGACTCAAAGGCCGCGAAGTCCACCAAGAACCCCGTGAGACGGTTCATGTAATTGTCCTCAGCCCCGATGGTGAACCAGCTGTCGTACTTCAGCTTGTTGTCGTTCTGCAGGTCGTAGCGCTGAATGTCCGCAGAAAGGGCATTGCCCTTGGGGTGCTGGTAGAACGGTGCCGTCGATGTGATCCGCAAGGGGGCGTTCTTCTCCCCATAAACGGCATCAATCACGTCGCCTTCCCGCTCCATCACCGCGTAGATCCGGTATGTCTTGCCGGGCACCACCCCCTTGTTGGGAACTTCTTCGACCTCCAAACGGGAGAACTGGGCCATCCCCCAAACTGGAAGGGACAACACCCCTAAGGCAAAAAACAGTCCGCGCATGTTCGTGATTTGCCCCTAATTTAATTCACAATCCGCCTGCGCTCCAACATCTTGCGGTCCATTAACGACCGTTGGGAGAATCCGCGGCGTCCGGGGATGAGGTAGCTCACCGTGATTTCGTGGCTGTGCGGGCTCAAATAGCGCACCGCACCGGCCGACAAGTCGTAGGAATAAGCAAATCCGAAGTTCGCCACTTCGGCGCCGGCGCCGAACAGCACCGACTCCCCGGTTCGGAACCCCGCCATGGCCCAAACCATGCCTTCGTAACGCACCCGAGCGTAGAGGTCGAGCTGCGCAGGCGTGCGTTCCGTCACCCGAACCAACGCTGCTGGTTCCAACTGCCACTGGCGGTTGATGTCGTAACGGTAGCTTCCCATGAACCGGTAGTGGCGCACGCGTTGGTTCTCTTCGCTGGAAATGGATTGGGGCGAGGTGCTCAATCCGGTGCGCGCTTGAATCAACTGAGGCACCGCCAATCCGAAGCTGTAATTCTGGCCACTGACCAGGGCTCCGAAGTGCGCATCGACCGACAGGCTCTTTTCCATCCCCATGTTCAAAGATGGGTCCTCGACATCCCAAACCTCCAATCCAGCGTTGTCAAAGGACCATTGGTTTGCCATCAAGCCCAATCCGAAGCTGACGGCATCGAAGTTGTTCAAATCCACTGTGTACGATCCCGAAAACTCCACCCCCGTCTGCCGGATGGCACCACCTGTGTTGTCAGAGTAGAAAACCCCGCCCACCCCGATGCGGTTGGGCAGCGCTGTGTGCCCACTGAGCACCTGGGTGCGGGGACCGTCTTGGAAACCTGCCCACTGGTTTCGGAAAGAGAGGGAAACCGGTGAGTACGGCAAGGTCCCCGCAACCGCCGGGTTCGACAAGAAAGGGTTCACCATGTACTGGGTGTACCGGAACAACTGCTGGCCCCATGCCACGGAGCCCCCGACATAGGTAAGGCCCAGGAGGAGACCCCAGGTGCCGATG
The DNA here is from genome assembly GCA_044348125.1 of Flavobacteriales bacterium. Taxonomy (GTDB): domain Bacteria; phylum Bacteroidota; class Bacteroidia; order Flavobacteriales_D; family Sanyastnellaceae; genus CAMCYM01. The sequence goes on from JBIKTK010000165.1 coordinate 3,266, forward strand.
AGGGTGATTCGAACGCGCATGATCAGTATTTGATGGTGACCGTTCCCGTGATGGGGTTGTCCCCGTTGGAGAACTCAATGACGTAGTAGTAATCGGCAACGGGCAACGCCGCGTTGTTGTATCGCCCATTCCAAGGTTCTTGGTAACCGATGGATTCAAAGAGCAATTGGCCATACCGGTTGAACACGGACACCTTGGCATCCGGATAAAACTCCAATCCGCCCACCACCCATTCGTCGTTGTAACCGTCGCCGTTGGGGGTGAGGGCATCCGCAATGAAGAAGCAACCCACGGTGGGTTCCACCTCGACTGTGGTGCTGAGGGTGCAACCCAAGGAATCCGTCACCACCACCACGTAGGTGTCCTCCGCAAGGCCTGTGGCCGTGGCTGTGGTCTGGGCCAAAGCATCGCTCCAAACATAGGAAATGGGGAAATAGCCCCCTGTCACCGATGCCGTGGCCGTCCCGTCCACTTGATTCCAACACGTTACAGGCGAAGAAAGCATCTCAATCACCATGTCTGTGACCTCCTCTGCCCCGACCACAAAGAACGTGTCTGCCGTGCAGCCGATGCCATCCACAGCGGAAACCTCGTAGGTCCCTTCGAACAGGTTGTCCAAGTCGATGCCCGGGGTCAAGAGTTCCCAGGTCACATTGCCCGTACCGCCGATGGGGAAGATGTTCGCCGCCCCATCGTTCATGCCGGTACAAGTCACATCGGTCACGGCCATCAAAACCTCAATCGGTTCGGGCTCGGAGATTTCAAACGATGCAGATGCCTCACAACCATTCGCATCGGTCACCATGGCGTCGTACACATTCGCACACAGGGCTTGCAGATTGAATCCGCCTGCACCATTCAAAGTCAACGTGGTGGCCCCTGTGCCCCCGCTGTAATCCACTACGGCGGTTCCGTTGCAGTCTCCGCCACAAATCACATCTTGGGTAAACAGCACCGCCAGCTCCAGCAGGGCCGGATCGTTCAGCGTGATCTGTTCACTGGATGTGCAACCGTTCTCATCCTCCACC
>JBIKTK010000104.1:0-5206 GCA_044348125.1 Flavobacteriales bacterium
GGGGGAAATGTCTGAATTTCCAGGTATTGCCGATTGGTCGGGATTGGAGGTGGTAGACTGCTCCGGTCGTTACGTGTTGCCCGCTTGGTGTGACAGCCACACCCACTTGGTCTTTGCAGGCAACCGGTCTGGCGAATTCCAAGACCGCCTAGACGGAATGTCCTATCAGGAAATTGCTGCAAAGGGTGGCGGCATTTTGCATTCTGCAGCGGCCCTGGAGGCAACGTCCGAAGAGATTCTTTTCGAAGCCGCTTGGGGTCGCTTGCAAGCTGCCATGCGGGATGGGGTAGGGGCCATGGAAATCAAGACCGGATATGGGTTGTCGGTGGCAGGTGAGCTCAAGTCTCTGGCTGTGGTGGCCCGCTTGCGGGCCCATTCGCCGATCCCGGTTAGGCTTACGCTGTTGGGCCTGCACGCGGTTCCCAAAGGTTTCCAGGATGCATCCGCTTGGACCGAAAAGGCGATTCATGAATTGCTTCCACAGGCCATGGCGCAAGGGGGGTGCGATTACATCGATGGTTTCTGCGAACAGGGTTACTTTGACACGTCACACCTTCGGGCTTGGACGGAGGCCGGACGGGGATGGGGGCTCCGGGCGAAGTGGCATGTCAACCAATTCTCAGCCTTCGGTGGGGTAGCGGAGGCTGTGGCCTTGGGAGCGCGGAGTGTGGACCACCTCGAGGTTTGCACGGCGGAGGATGTTCGCGCCCTTCAGGCCGGGATGGGTTCCCCAGATGGCCCCACCTTCCCGGTGGCACTTCCGGGTTGTTCGCATTTTTTGTCCATCCCATACGCACCGGGTAGGGCACTCATCGATGCGGGATTGCCCTTGGTGCTCGCCACGGATCACAATCCGGGATCCGCACCCTCGGGTTCCATGACACGCACGGTTCAGCGGGCCATGGTGACCATGCGCTTGAAGCCGTTGGAAGCCATTGCTGCAGCCACCTTGAATGGCGCTGCCGCCATGGATTTGGCCCACGAGGTGGGAACGCTTTCACGCGACCGCAGAGCGAATTTCATGGTCACCCGGCCCATGAACCACCTCGTTGAAATCGGTTACTACTTCGATGAAAATCCCATCGACTGGGTATGCCTCAACGGAACCCGGGTGGATTCCCGCTAAATTCGCGTGCCGCATCCAACGCGGTTGAGAGCCCATGGAACGATTGGTGGAATGTGTTCCGAACATTTCGGAAGGTAGGCGGGATGAGGTCATTCAGGCCATCGCGCAGGTCGTTGAATCCGTGCCGGGTGTGCGGTTGCTGGATGTGGATCCAGGACGTGCCACCCACCGAACGGTCATCACCTTTGTCGGCCCCCCTGAGACCATTGGTGAGGCCGCTTTCCGGCTCATCAAGGAGGCAGCCCGCCGCATCGACATGTCCCAACACAAGGGCGAACACCCCCGCATGGGCGCAACGGACGTCTGCCCCTTCGTGCCCGTGAGCGGTGTGACCATGGAAGAATGCGTTGCGATTGCCCATGCACTGGGGAAAAGGGTGGGCGAGGAGTTGGGAATTCCGGGATACTATTACGAGGAGGCGGCAACCCGGCCTGAGCGGAAGAATTTGGCCTACTGCAGAAAAGGACAATATGAGGGTCTGGCGAAACTGGCACAACCCGAGGAGGCTCCTGACTTCGGTCCGGCACGTTTTGATGATTCCGTGCGCAAAACAGGGGCTACGGCCATCGGGGCCCGGGATTTTCTCATCGCTTACAACATCAATCTGAACACCACGAGCACGCGCCGCGCGAACGCCATCGCCTTTGACATCCGAGAAACCGGTCGTGTCGTTCCCGGTTCTGGACCCGGCGGTGAACCCCAGCGTGTTCCCGGCTCCCTGAAGGCAGTGAAGGGAATCGGGTGGTACATTCCGGAGTATGGCATCGCCCAGCTTTCGCTCAACTTGACAGACATCCGGGTGACTCCAGTCCACATCGCGTTCGATGAAGCCTGCGAAAAGGCCCAATCCCGCGGCATTCGGGTGACCGGAAGTGAATTGGTGGGCTTGATGCCTTTGCGCGTGCTCACGGATGCTGCCGATCATTACTTGCGGAAACAAGGCCGGTCCCTGGGCATTTCGGAATCCGAAAAGGTGAAAATCGCTGTCAAATCCCTGGGATTGGATGATTTGGCCCCTTTTCAACCCGAGGAGCGGGTCATCGAATACCGCATTGCGCAGACGGGGCAAAAGCGGTTGGTTCAAAGGTCGTTGCAGGCATTTGCCGAGGAAACGGCATCGGAATCTCCAGCGCCTGGAGGTGGGTCCGTGGCGGCCTACATCGGTGCGTTGGGGGTTTCTTTGGGCACCATGGTGGCCAACTTGTCCGCCCACAAGCGCGGCTGGGACGACCGTTGGGAGGCTTTCTCTGACGTCGCGGTCCGGGGCATGTCGCTCCAGCGAAAACTGCTGGGACTTGTGGATGCCGATACAGCCGCCTTCGATGCGGTGATGGCTGCTTTCGGATTGCCCAAGGACGACGACGAAGCCCGTGCTGCCCGTTCCGAAGCCATTGAGGCCGCGACGCGTCATGCAACCGAAGTGCCCATGTCGGTGGCGCAGGTGTGCCTGGAAGCCATGGAGGTGGCCCGAGAAATGGCGGAATGGGGAAATCCGAATTCGATCACGGATGCCGTGGTGGGCGCGATGGCCCTTCGCACCGGAGTTTTGGGAGCGGTGCTCAATGCGCGCGTCAATGCCCGGGAGCTCAAAGATCAGGCCTTTGCCCGTGAAGTGGAGGAACGTTGTGCCCGGTGGGTGGAGGAAGCGGAGCGTTTGGAAGGCCAAATCCGTTCCACCCTCGAACAGGCGTGGTCGAACTGAACCCGACTGGCATCCCCCAGCCCGGAGTATCCCCCACAAAAAAGCCACCTCGCAGGGTGGCTTTTTTGTGGGCCTCCACGAGAGGAAGCCACTGGAAAACAATTCGTTCCACCCGAATGAAAGCCCTCAGGCCTCGGGACGGAAGTAACGCTTCTCCTTGATGCGCGCAGATTTGCCCATCCGGTCCCGGAGGTAATAAATCCGTGAGCGACGCACCTTGCCGCGCTTGTTGATTTCAATCTCCTCGATGAAGGGGGTGGTTACGGGGAAAATCCGCTCTACACCGATGCCACTCGTTACCTTCCGCACGGTAAAGGTGGCGGTGTGGCCGATGCCACGACGCTGAATCACAACGCCCTGGAACTTTTGCAAACGCTCCTTGTTGCCCTCCTTGATTTTGATGGTGACCGTGATGGTATCCCCCGAGTTGAACTCAGGCCACTTGGGCATTTCCACCAACTTGCTTGCAATTTCCTTGATCCGATCCATCTCTGTCGTGATTAACCCCACAAACGGGGGTGCAATATTACAAAGAAATCTCATGCATCCGGCGCACCTTCCCCTGACAAAAAATCACGCCAGAGATCGGGACGGCGGATTCGGGTGCGTTCCATGGCCTGTTGCTCCTCCCAAGCTTCGATGCGGGCATGGTCTCCAGAACGCAGGACTTCAGGTACTTCCCATTCGCCATACTGGGCAGGACGGGTGTAGACCGGTGGCGCGAGCAGCCCATCTTGAAAACTGTCGGAGAGGGCACTCATTTCGTCACCAATGACCCCGGGCACCAAGCGCACCAGGGCATCCGTCAGCACAGCCGCAGCCAATTCTCCTCCGGAAAGGACATAATCGCCCACCGACAACTCGAGGGTGACCAAATGGTCCCGAACCCGTTGGTCGACCCCCTTGTAGTGGCCACAGAGCAAGATCAAGTTCGTACACATGGACAACCGGTTGACCCGAGGTTGCGCCAACCGCTCCCCATCCGGAGTCAGGTAGATGACCGCGTCGTAGTTACGTTCCGCCTGCAAGGAACGGATGGCATCGTGGATGGGTTGGATCGTCATCACCATGCCCGCCGCTCCACCAAAAGGAACGTCATCCACCTTGCGGTGTCGGTCTTGTGACCAGTTTCGGATGTCATGGACATGGACCTCCACAAGTCCCTTTTCGATGCCACGGGCCACGATGCTCTCTGCAAAGGGACCTTGCAGCAGCCCGGGCAGCACAGTTAAGATGTCAATGCGCATGGAGAAACGGAAGCCCCCTCAATAGGCAGGTAGAACAGGACGGTTGCCGAACAAAGCATCCACCGCATCCCAAGTGGAAACATCCACGCGGTCTTTTCGTTCCAGCGCGTCCAGGTTCTCTTTGAGTTGTCTTTCCGAGGAAGCGCCGAGCAGCACCGTGGTCACGTGCGGATTGCGCAGGCACCAAAGGATGCCCAGTTGCGCCGGTGTGATGCCGCATGCCGAGGCCAAATCCACCCAACCCGTCACCAAGCGTGCGGTTTCTTCGGTCAAAAGTTTGGCTGCCAACCAACCGAGCTCGTCTCGACCCAATCGGTGCGCCATGGCTTCCCCAGTCAAATACTTTCCCGTGAGTACCCCCGAGGCCAAAGGGCTCCAAACCGTGGTGCCCATGCCCACCGTCCGGAAGACGTCCAGGTATTCCGATTCCATCTTCTGGCGGACCAGGGCATTGTATTGGGGCTGTTCGACCACCGGCCCGATCAGGTGGTGCTGGTCGGCAAAACGATGGGCCTCCATGATCTCAGCCGCGCTCCATTCCGAAGTTCCCCAGTAAAGCACCTTGCCTTGCTGGATGAGCTGGTGCATGGCCCAAACCGTCTCACCGATGGGTGTCAACTTGTCAGGTCGGTGGCACAAATACAGATCGAGATAGTCCACTTGCAGCCGGCGCAGGGCATCATGACAGGCTTCCAAGATGTGCTTCCGGTGCAATCCGCGCTGGGTCGGTGCCTGGCCCCCTGTTCCGAAGTAAACCTTGGAAGAAACACACCAAGTATCCCGGCTCCAGCCTCGTTCCTTCAGGATTGCGCCCATGACTTCTTCCGAACGCCCTTGCGCGTATGTCTCTGCATTGTCGAAGAAGTTCACGCCCCGTTCGTAGGCCAAATCCATCAGCCGACCGCTGGTCGCTCGGTCAATCTGGTTGCCAAACGTGATCCAACTTCCGAAGGACAATTCGCCCAAAGGAAGTCCTGTCGGTCCCATCCTGCGGTATTCCATGCCGTGAAGTTACAGCATACCTTTGCCGCAAATGCCAGAAAGGCCGTCCCCAGACTACCACGCCATTGTGCGCCATCCTTTCGAGGTGTACAACGGTATTTTTCTGACGCTCCCCCTGGATGGCATAAG
>JBIKTK010000105.1:0-5171 GCA_044348125.1 Flavobacteriales bacterium
CTTGCCCTGCGCCGGCCCCTTGCCCTGCGCCGGCCCCTTGCCCCTCGCGGACGCGCATCGCCCGCGCCCAACGCGCCGCCTCCCGCGCATACGGCGCCAACATGAGCCCACCGATGCCCACGCCCAGCAGGACCTCGTTCATGGGATCACTTCATTGGGAACCGGTGGAACGACCGGGTGCACCAGGCCCCACACCGCGCCCACCGCCGCAGGGAAGACCAAATTCACCAACCAAACCAAGAACGGCGCCAGCAGGGTGGCACCCACCTCGTCTCCGGCTGGCTGCAGGATGGCCCAGGTCAGGGCCTCCCGGACCCCCAGTTCGCCCAGCAAAGCGCCCGGGGCGAAGGTGTTGCCGAGGAGCACCAGCGGCACAGCCCGGGCCTGCTCCGCGGTCCAGCCGCAGCCGGCAGCCGCAAAGGCGAGCCAGAACTGGGCCGTGAAGGTGGCGTACCGCAGGACCCCCAGGGCCAGGGCGCTGCCGCGCTGCCGCAGGGACAGGGCGCCGCGGTCGGGGTGGCGGGGACCGACCAGCCGCTCCCACACGGGCAACCATCGACCCAAGGGGGGATTCCAGCGCAGGTAGGCGAACAGCGTTCCCGCCGCGGTGGCGCACAGTGCCCCGCCCAGCAGCGCCGCTGCGGGATGCGGCCCTGCCGCCAACACCGCTCCGCCCACGGCCAGGGTGACCCAGCCTTGAGCCACTGCTCCCGCGAGGTAACCCCGGGCGGCCCCCTCCCGCTGCGCCCGCGGCACCCAGGCCAAACGTCCCACCCCCTCGCCCAGCCGGTTGGGGGTCACGAATCCGGCCGCCGCCCCGAAGAAATACTCCCGCGCCAACTGCGTCCAACCCCGCCACGGCGGGGACAGGACCCCCCATTTCCACCACTCAAGCCCCCAATTGACCGGGGCCAGCGCCACGAGACCCAGCATCGCCCAACCCCGCCCTGCGGTCCACGGCGTTCCCAACCCGGCGCCCAGCTCCCCTCGGTGCGCGGCGAGCTGCCACGCCACCACCCCGATCGCCCCCAGCGATACCGCCCACCGCACGGCCCGGAACCACGCTTTCTCCATGCATCCAAGTTCCGGGGATTCCCCTCATTTTCCAACCCCCGCCCTAACTTCGCCCCATGCCCGCCCCGCCGCGCCGCGCTGCCCCGCCCCGCCCCCCCGCCCCACCCCGTCCCACGGCCGGGGCCCCGACCCGCCCGACCGAGACCATCATCCTCGGCATCGACCCCGGCACCACCGTGCTGGGCTTCGGGGTGGTGCGCTGCAGGGGCAAAGAGGTGGAAATGTTGGAAGTTGGGGTACTGCGTTTGGCCTTGATCCAGGACCACGCGCTCAAACTGAAGCGCATTTACGACAAATGTGCCTCCCTGATTGCGGTCCATGCCCCGGATCATCTGGCCATCGAAGCGCCCTTTTTCGGCAAAAACGTGCAGTCCATGCTCAAGCTGGGGCGTGCGCAAGGGGTCGCCATGGCCGCGGCCCTCGCCCACGACGTGCCCATTTCGGAGTACGCGCCCCGCCGGGTGAAGCAGGCCATCACGGGCTCCGGCGCCGCGAGCAAGGAACAGGTTGCCGCCATGGTCGCGCGGACCTTGGGCCTCCCGCTCCAGGACCTGCCCAAGGAGTTCGACGCCACCGACGGCCTCGCCGTGGCCCTTTGCCACCATTTCGCGGCCTCCAGCCCCAAGATGCAGGCCGGGCAAGGCGGCTGGAAGTCCTTCCTCGAGCAAAATCCCGGCCGCATCACCGCCCCGCGTCGTCCTTCCGCCCGCTGATTCTACGTCGCCTGCATTTTTTTTCAGGCCAAACGTAACATCCCCCCGCCCCCCTCCGTTACACCCCCTTGAAGCCTCGTGCTTCGTAACAGTTTACTTGTTTTCATTCAACAGGGGAGGGTCGTCCAACGGGGCGGCCCTTCTTGTTTTTGGAAACAGGAGATGCGCGGCTTCGCCGCGGAGATAGGAGATGCGCGGCTTCGCCGCTGAGATGAGAGATTACGGGAGGGAGGGGTCCAGGGTGGCGGCGAGGATGTGGGTGATGAGCTCGGTGGTGGAGAGGCCGGCGGCCGCGGCTTGCTGCGGGATGATGCTCGCAGCGGAGAATCCGGGAACGGTGTTCACTTCGATGACATGGGCCCCGACGCCCTCCACCCAAATCATGTCGATGCGGACGACCCCGCGGCAGTGGAGGAGCCGGTAGATGCGCAGGGCAATCGATTGCATGGCGTGGGCCCATTCGGTGGGGATGTCGGCGGGCGTGATCTCGTGGGATGCGCCTTCGTATTTGGCCTGAAAGTCGAAGAAGGTGTTGAAGGAGACGATTTCGGTGACGGGGAGGGCGGTGGGTGGCGCGCCGGGGGTCAGGGGCGGGAGGAGGCCCACGGTGAATTCGCGGCCGGAGAGCAGCGATTCGACGAGGACGGTGCCGGGTTCTGCTGCGAAGGCGGCTTCGATGGCGGGGCGCAGGCGATCCAGGGTGTCCACCCGGTGAACGCCGATGCTGGACCCGGCTTCGTTGGGTTTCACGAAACAGGGGAGGCCGAGTTGTTGGGTGAGGTCGGTGAGCAGGTCGTCGGTCAGCGGTTCGTGCGGGAAGAGTTCGATGGACCGGGCGACGGGGATGCCGGCGTCGCGCAGCAGGGAGGTGGTCCATCCTTTGTGGAAGGTGAGGGCCATGCTGCGGGAGCCGCCTGTGGAGCAGGGAATGCCGAGCAGCTCGAAGTACCCCTGGAGTTTGCCGTCTTCCCCCGGGCTCCCATGGACCATGACGAAGACGCCGTCGAAGAAGAGGGGGCCATCCGAGGTGGTGGCGGTGAAGTCCCGGCGGTCGATGGGGAGGATGGCACCATCGGGCCCTTCTGCCCACCAGCCGCCGCGCTCGATGCGAACGAGGTAGGGCTGGTAGCGGCTCCGGTCGATGTGTTGCATGACGGTCTCAGCGGAACGGAGCGAGACGGCGGCTTCGCGGGAGTATCCGCCAGCGAGGACGGCTAGGGTGAAGGGGGGGGTGTCCAAGGGAGATGGGAGATGTGCGGCTGCGCCGCGAAACATGCGGCTGCGCCGCGAAATAGGAGATGTGCGGCTGCGCCGCGAGATGGGAGATATGGGGTCAGGGGTCGGAGGGGGGCTGGCCGTGGACGGCGAGGAGGGACTTGAGCCAGAGTACCTGCTGGCGGACCGAGGAGGGGTCGGTGCCTGTGACCGTCACGTGTCCCATTTTGCGGAAGGGCTTCACTTGGGACTTGCCGTAAATGTGGGCGTGGACCCCGGGCCGAGCGAGCGCTTCGCCCAGGCCCACGTACAGGGGGGAGCCGTGCGCATCGGCGGCCCCGACGAGGTTGAGCATGGCCGCAAATGCGCGCGGCGTCGTGTCGCCGAGGGGCATGCCGAGGACGGCCCGGAGGTGCTGTTCGAACTGGGAGACCCCATGCGCCTCGATCGTGTGGTGGCCGCTGTTGTGCGTGCGGGGGGCGAGCTCGTTGACGAGGATTTGGCCTGTGGAATCCAGGAACATCTCCACGGCGAGTAGGCCGGTAAATTGCATGGATTCAGCGATTTGCAAGGCCAAACCCCGCGCAACCTCCGCCACTTCTTCCGTTACGTCGGCGGGGGCGAGCAGGTAGTCCACCAGGTTCGCGTGGGGGTCGAAGACGGCTTCCACAACGGGGAAGGCGGCGGTGGCGCCGTCGGCATTGCGGGCCACGATGACGCTGAGCTCCTTCTCGATGGGGACGAGGTCCTCGAGGAGGGAGGGCTCCGGGAATCCTTGCTGTGCAGCCTGCTCGGCGCTGCGCAAGACGGCCACACCCTTGCCATCGTAGCCTCCCTTGCGCAGCTTCTGCACGACCGGAAAACCGCGTTGCCCGCGGTCGCCCCCGGCTTCCACCAGGGTGAACGGTGCGGTGGGAAACCCGTTCGCCACCAGGAACTCCTTCTGCCGCCCCTTGTCCTGGATGAGCGCCAGGTGCTCCGGATCGGGAACCACCCGAACCCCGGCGTCCCGGAGCCGCCGCAACCCCTCGACGCTGACGTGCTCGATCTCGATGGTGACCACGTCGCAGCGCTTGCCGAAGGCGTACACCGCATCGGCATCCATCAGGTCGCCCTGCACAAACCGGTGCGTCAGGAACCGGCACGGCGCATCCTCGGCCGGGTCCATGACCTCCACCCGGACGTCCCAGTTCGCCGCCACCTGCAACATCATGCGCCCCAATTGTCCGCCGCCCAGCACCCCCACCCGCAGGCCAGAGCCGAAAGCCAAATTTTTCTGCATGGGGCAAAGATATTCCTCCGAAATTGCGGAAATGGAAATGATGTTTCTGGGAAATCCACTCCGGGAGTGGGCGATTGCGGCGGCATGGATGGGCGGGGGCTGGCTGGTGGGTCGGTGGGTGTTCCATTATGTGTTTGGGGGGTTGAAGGGTTTGGCCTCGCGCACCCGATCGGATCTTGATGACGTGCTGCTGGGCAGGACGGAACAGCCGCTGGCGCTGGCGATTGTGCTGCTCGGAAGCTGGTTCGGATACGACCACCTGCACTTCGGAGCGGGCACGGATGCGTTCGTCGGGCACGTCTTTGAGGTGGCGGTGGGGCTCAATGTGACGTGGTTGCTCGCCCGCATCACGGACTCGCTGGTCGGCCGGTTCCTGCAGCGTCTCAGCGACCGGTCGGGTTCGAAGATGATGGGCACGGTGGCGCCGATCCTCCAGAAGACGTTGCGGTCCGCGGTTTGGATTTTGGGCACGATCATGGCCCTGAACAACGCGGGATACAATGTCGGGGCGCTGCTGGCTGGGGTGGGGATTGGGGGTCTGGCCATGGCGATGGCGGCGAAGGACTTCGTTTCCAACATCTTCGGGGGCATCGCCATCTTCATTGACAAGCCCTTCGTGGTGGGGGACCGCATCCAGATGGGGTCGGTCGAGGGGGTGGTGGAGGAAATCGGCATCCGGTCGACCCGGTTGCGCAATCCAGAGGGCCGGTTGGTGACGGTACCCAACCACAAGTTCACGGATTCCTTGGTCGAGAACATCTCGGCGCAACCTTCCCTGCAGCGGCACTTGGCCCTCACGGTCCCGGTGGCGATGTCGGCGGGCGAGCTCGAGCGGGTGGAGGCAGCTCTGGCTGCTGTGGCGAGGCCGGTCGCGGTGCGGATGGTGG
>JBIKTK010000106.1:0-5144 GCA_044348125.1 Flavobacteriales bacterium
GTCCTTGGCGGGGTTGTTTCATTACCTGCTCAACCACCACCCGGTTACGCTGTGGGCCTTTTTCTTCGGATTGGTGGCAGCCTCTGTGCCCCTGATGTCACGCAGTGTCGAACATTGGAACCTGGGAAGCGTCGTCTCGTTGCTGGTAGGGCTGGGCACCGCGCTTTGGGTCACCGCTTTGCCCCCCTTGGTGCAATCGGATGCCCCGCTGTTTCTGCTGCTTTGTGGCGCCATCGGCGTATGCGCCATGATCTTGCCGGGCATCAGCGGGAGCTTCATCCTGCTCATCTTGGGGGCCTATGCCCCCGTCATCGCTGCGTTGAAGGGATTCGACTGGATCCGCATCATCGCCTTCGTCTGTGGGGCCGTGGGGGGGTTGCTCGCCTTCAGCAAGGTGCTGAACTTGTTGCTGAGCCGTTTTCGAACCACCACCTTGTCGCTGCTCACCGGATTCTTGGTGGGCTCGCTGCAGGCGCTTTGGCCTTGGAAGAAGGACGCAACGCTTCTTTACACCCACAGCGACGGGCGGGAGGAGTGGCTCAAGGTGAACCGTTGGCCCACCGATCCCGCCTTGCCCGGAGATCCCGAACTGTGGCATGTGGCGTTGGCTTGCCTCGCGGGTGCCTTGCTGGTCTCAGGGCTCGATGCCTGGGCCCGCCGGATGGCGCGAACACAGGCTACACCATGACCGCTGAACCCGGTCCGGTCCGTCTCTTGGGGCTGCTCGGCAGAAACTTGTCCCACTCTTTTTCTCCCCAGTGGTTTCAGGCCAAATTCGACCAGGAAGAAATCACCGGTTACCGGTATGATTTGTATCCGTTGGCGGACATTGGGGATTGGCCTGAGCAAATGGCCCAAATGCCCCAACTGGTGGGCCTCAATGTCACGATTCCGTACAAACAGACCATCATTCCCTACCTGCGCGGACTGAGTGAAACGGCCCGAGCCATTGGCGCTGTGAATGTCCTGCGCCGGGATGCAGCGGGCGATTGGTGGGGCCACAACACCGACGCCGAGGGCTTTGCCCACAGCTTGCGCCCTTTCTTGACCCTGCACCACGAGCGGGCCATCATCCTCGGGCGCGGGGGGGCCGCAGCAGCGGTGCGATTTGTGCTGCAGGGAATGGGGATTGAATGTGTGCACGTTGTCCGATCGCCCACCCCGGGCGTCGCTTGGAAGGAGGTGGTTTGGGGGGATCTCCGGGCGGAATGGGCCCGGCATTTTCCCTTGGTGGTGCAGGCCACGCCCTTGGGAACCGCGCCTGACGTGGAGGAGATGCACCCTTTCCCTTGGGAAGCGGTCGGTCCCGAGCATCTTGTGGTGGACCTGGTATACAACCCACCGGTTTCCCGGTTTCTGAAGGAAGCGCAATCCCGGGGCGCCACCATTTTGAATGGGCAAGCCATGCTTGAAGCGCAGGCGCAAGCCGCTTGGGCCTATTGGACCCAGCATCCCTGAGCCCCCTTACTTGGGTGCCTTCCAGTAGATCACGCCTCCCAGCGCAGCGAACAACCCATTCGGGAGCCAAGCGGCCAACCGGAGCCATTGTTCAGCCGGAATTGGAAAGCCTGGAGGCAGGATGGCGGAAGCTGCGTACACCGAAATGAGTTTCGCCGTAAAAACGAACGCAAATCCCACCAGCACCGCCAGGAAGAGGTGGGTCCCCATGCCGCCCCGTTGCTTTCGGGACGCGATGGAAACCCCAATCAGCGTCAGCACCAAGATCGAAAAGGCATTTGCCGTCCTTCCGTAACGTTCCAGCTGCAAGTTGGTCACCGGAATGCCCCGTGCACTTTCTTTTTCAATGTGGGCGGCCAATTGGGGCGTGGTCATCGTGGCCACCCATTCACTGCGTTGTCCGAAGTCCTCCAGCCGCATGGCCAGCGTGGTGTCGAACCGGGTCAGGTAGCGGAACCGCTCGCTTCCGTCGGGACGAAAGTCCCGTATACTGGCATTGACCAAACGCCACTTGCCCGTTTCTTCCATCCAGGTGGCCTTGGCCGCATGGATTTGCTGGGTCATCCGGTCCCGGTCATTCCATTGCTCATATTGAAAGCGGTAGCCCGTGGCACGGTCCACCGTGATGGTGCGGAAATAAGCGATGGAGCCGGGGGTGATTTCTCGAAAAATGTGTTGGTCCGCGATGGAAAAATCGACGTGGATGTATTGCATCTCAAAGTCCACCTTCACCCGGTTTGCATGGGGCAAAATCCAGTTTCCAATCCACCAGGCCATGCCGCACAAAATCCCACCCGCAATGAAGTAGGGTCGCAAAAAGCGGGCATACCCCATGCCCCCACTCAGCATGGCGATGACTTCGGATTGTTGCGCCATCCGGCTCGTGAACCAGATGATCGTGAGGAACACGATGAACCCGCTCAACAGATTGCCGAAGTAGAAACAGAAGCTCAGGTAGTACAACAAAGTAGCACCGATGGGCGCGCGGTTGTTGATCAAGTCCGTCAGGTTCTCCATCAAGTCGAAGACCACTGCGATGATGCAGAAAACCCCGATCATGAAGAAAAAGGTGGACAGGAACTTTTGGATGATGTAACGGTCCAAACGCTGGAGCCGCCAACGCCGCCAGCCCCCCACCGAGGGTCGAGATTCCCCTACCAATCCTGGTTCCTGCTGCATCCCGCGCGAAACTACGGCTTTACCCCGGGACATCCTCAAGCGCGGCCCTCCAGTTGGGGAACAACCGATGCCTTCCACGACAGGAAATCCCCAGCCTCGATGTGTGCGCGGGCCGTTCGGACCAAGTCCAAATAGAACGCCAAGTTGTGGATGCTGCAAATGGACAAGGCCAGCAACTCTTGGGCCTTGAACAGGTGCCGGACGTAAGCCCGGGAATAATACTGGTCCACGGGCGAGGTTCCATCAGGATCCAGGGGACCGAAGTCACGCTCCCAACGGGCGTTCTTCATGTTCACAATGCCCTTCCACGTAAACAAGGTTCCGTTCCGCGCATTGCGGGTGGGCATCACACAATCAAACATGTCCACGCCCAGTCCGATGCACTCCAGGATGTTGGCCGGAGTCCCCACCCCCATGAGGTACCGAGGTCGGTCCTTGGGCAACACGCCCGTCACCCAATCCACTGCCTCATACATCGCCTGATGGGGCTCCCCCACACTCAGCCCTCCAATGGCATAGCCGACAGCCCCCCGTTCCGCTACGGCCTCCGCCGACCGCAACCGGAGGTCTCGGTAGGTCGAACCCTGAACGATGGGGAACAGGTGCTGCGCATGACCGTACAGTGGTTCCGTCTCACCCAAGCGCGCGATGCAACGGTCGAGCCATCGGTGCGTCATTTCCATCGATTCCTGGGCATACGCATGCGTCGAAGGATACGGTGGACATTCATCAAACGCCATGATGATGTCGGCCCCGATGCTCCGCTGGATGTCCATGCTGACTTCCGGGCTGAACAAGTGACTGCTGCCATCGATGTGGCTCCGGAACGTCACGCCTTCCTCCCGGATCTTGCGGTTGTGGGCCAAACTATACACCTGAAAACCTCCGCTGTCCGTCAAAATGGGCCCATCCCAGTGCATGAAACGGTGCAATCCTCCCGCCTCCTCCAAAATGTCGGTGCCCGGACGCAGGTACAAATGGTAGGTATTGCCCAAGATGATCTCCGCTCGGATGTCCTGGGCCAGGTCCGTTTGCGGAACCGCCTTGACGGTCCCCTGGGTGCCGACCGGCATGAAAATGGGCGTGTGGATGACCCCGTGGTCCGTGTGGAGCCGACCCGTCCGGGCCTGGGAAGCGGCATCGCGCGCAGAGATTTCGAATTGCATGGCTTCGGAAGCCGCAAGGTACGTGTCCCCTTGGTACTTTCGGGGCATGACCGGTACCTTGTTCAATGCGGCGGCAGTCGCCATCGGTGCCTCCGTGGGTTGGGCCTGGGGGCACCGGCTGCCCGAGGCGCTTCGGACCCAGATGTTCCAGGCCATGGGCCTGTTCACCTTGGGTTTGGGCGCTTGGATGGCGGTGCAAATGCGCGACCCCTTCGCGGTTTTCGTGGCTTGGATTTTGGGGGCTGCCATAGGCCAAACCCTCCAGCTCGACCGACGGCTCCAGCGGGCCACCGCCCGCACCCCCAGCTCCGCCGGGGAACTGGGGGTCGCGGTGCAGGCCCTCCTGTTGTTCTCCGTGGGATCGATGACGGTCTTGGGGTGCATGGCCGATGGACTTCGGAACGACCCTTCCATCCTGCTGGCAAAGGGCAGCATGGACTTCGTGAGCAGTGCCTTTCTGGCCGCCACCTTGGGACGGGGGGTCCTGTGGGCGGCTCCGGGCTTGCTCGTGCTCCAAGGCGGCCTCACCCTCCTCTTCGCCGCCCTCGGCGCCGGCCTGGCCCCAGAAGTCATCCAGGAACTCACGGCCCTCGGGGGACTGATGCTGCTCGCCCTGGGCCTCCAACTGCTCGAAGTCCGGACCTTCCCGCTCATCCAGTACCTCCCTGCCCTGCTGCTCCTCCCCTTCCTGCTGGAGGCCCTGTCGCTCGCGCAGCAGGCCTGGACACCCTGACCCCACATCCCATGCCCGTCAACAAGTTTGCCCTCATCCGATACCGGGTCATCGACCGATGCCTGCTGAGCCGGAGCCACCCCTACCCGACGAAGGAAGACCTGCGCCGGGCTTGCGAGGAGGCCCTGTACGGAAGTGCCGACGAGCGCATCAGCATCTCTACCATCGAAAAGGACCTCTGGGCGATGCGGAACGAATCCGAACTCGGCTACTATGCCCCCATCCGGTATGACCCGCTCCACCGGGGTTACGCCTACGAAGATCCCGAGTACTCCATCCACGACATCTCGCTCAGCGCCGACGAGTGGGATGCCGTTCAGTTCGCCGCCCGGACCCTGCTCCAGTTCCGCGACGTCCCCCTCTTCGCCCAGTTCGACCAGGCCTTGGGCAAGATTGCGGATCGGCTGAGTTTGGCCTCGCACGAAAACGAAAGGGAACTCGAGGCAGTGGTTCAATTCGAAGCGGCCAGCCAAATCGGCGGTTCTGAGCACCTACAATTGCTCTTCCAAGCGATCCGCGAACGCCGTGAGGTCACGTTGTTTTACCGGAAATTTGGCGCGGCGGAGGCCAAACCCTACCGCGTACACCCCTACCTCCTCAAGGAGTAC
>JBIKTK010000321.1:0-5141 GCA_044348125.1 Flavobacteriales bacterium
GCGGGGGAGTTCGCGGGGGCGGGAGCGCTGGCGGGCCAGTCGATGTCCCAGAGGCACCAGCGGGGTGCGTGGGCGCGCGGGGACGTTCGGTGCAGGGAGACCTCCAGTCCCGGGGGCACCCATTGCAACACCCCGGATTCGTCCTCAGACCAGGGCGCGGCCCCGCCCCGGCTGCGCACCTCCTCGATGCGCCAATGCCCAGCGTGGGCCAGCACCTCCTCGAGCACCTCGAACAGGCACCGGCGCAGGTGCCGGTCGATGCCGTCGAGGATCCGCATCGCCTGGGTGCCTTGGTCGATGTGGTGGCCCAGCTGGGCTTCCTGGGCAAGGCGCGACCGGTTGAGGGCGTCGAAGGCGTCTTCGTCCGGTCGGTATCGATCGCCGCGCCGCCGCGCCGTCGCAGGGAGGGCCGCAGGGTCGGACGCAGGGAGGGCCGCAGGGTCGGACTCGGGTGCGGGACTGGGGCCGGGCTGGGGCGCGGGCGCTGGTGCGCCGCTGTTCGGTTCAGCGGAAGTGCGACCGCTGGGGGATGGGAGCGGGCCGGAAGGGCGGCCTGAACCCTGCAGGGGATCGGGATTCGTTTCCATGCCCCAAACCTCCCGCCCCCCATCGTAACCTATTTACGGACTGATTCGTCGGGGTTTTTTCGTAACTTGTCGTCCAACCAAGTCGTCGTTTTTCTTTAACCGCGGACCATGAACCGTTTCATTTTGTTTGTTTTGGGTGGGGCGATGTCGCTTTTTTTATCCTGTTTGGCCTACACACCGCTGCATGCAGCGCTGGTGCTGAACCTGGAGCCAGACAACACGGGCATCCCCGCTCTGAGCGCCCCGGCTGCGCTGGTGACTCCGCCCAACTACCGCTTTGTCATCACCACGGGCATGACCATGCCGCCGGGCACGGTGAACTATGGCCGGGACCTCTCGGGATACACGGTGTATGAGGTGTACCTCGAGACCGAGGGAACGACGGACGTGCTGGAGCGCATGTTTTGTGCGCCGGGATACCCGCTGTCGCTGAGCTTTCCCGGCGGGTTGTACAACAACATTTGGTGCACAGGCGCGACGGGGTCAGGGGTGCCGTCGAGTGAGCTGGTGCCCATCACCGAGCTCTACCAGGTGGATTCGTACCTGACCGTGGGGATGTCGTCGGTTTCGCTGACGAACCCGGGGACGGTGGTGTCGTTGCTGCCCGAGGGCCATCCCCTCTCGTTTCCGTTCTTGTCCACGGCAAGCAACATCGCGGCGCCGGTGAGCGTGAGCCTCGACGGCAGCAATCCGGTGGAGTGGCGGGTGAATGCCCTGGGCAATCCGGTGTTCAAGACGGCGGGCGCGCTGCGGCGCGTGAAGGTGATGCAGTTCACCACGTTGGGCACGGCTTTCTCAGGCCAAATCCAAGCCGAAGTGCACGTCAACGGCGACGCAGACCGTCCGCTCATCGTGCGCTCGTCGTTTGCGGGTACCTCTTTCGGGCCCACCTTGCTTTACGGTTGCACGGATGCAACGGCCTGCAACTACGAGCCGCTGGCGAACACGGACGATGGGGGTTGCACGTACCCGACGTCGGTGCTGCTGGACTGCAATGGGGACTGCCTCCTCGATGCGGACGGCGACGGCATCTGCAACGCGCTCGAGTTGCCCGGTTGTACGACGGTGGGGTCCTGCAATTACAATGCATCGGCCACGGACGATGACGGTTCTTGCTTCGCAGCGGTCACTTGGTACGAAGACCTGGACGGCGACGGCTTCGGGGACCCCGCTTCCTCGCAGGTCGCTTGCTCCGCCCCAGCGAACCACGTGGCCGTCGCCGGAGACGGTTGCCCCAGCGACGCCGGCAAACAGGCGCCGGGCGTTTGCGGATGCGGCGCGCCCGAGGCGGACGCCGATGGGGATGGGGTGTGCGACGCCAATGAGGTACCGGGCTGCATGAATGCCACGGCTTGCAACTACAGCGGGACGGCCACCGACGACGACGGTTCCTGCACCTACCCGGCCACCCACTACGACTGCGGTGGGGACTGCCTCGTGGACACGGACGGCGACGGAACCTGCGACCCGCTGGAGGTCGACGGCTGCACCGACGCTTCCGCCTGCAACTTCGCGGCGGGCGCCACCGAGGACGACGGCACCTGTACGTACTGCGGTTGCAGCCCCTTCACCGGGCTGTCGCCGGCTTCGCTGACCGTGGAGCGCCATGCGGTGGACGGGATTCCCGGGACCGTGACCTACCGACTTTACGTCAACGTCGACGACCCGGAGGATGCCATCGCTTCGGTGTACGGCTCCGGGGTCAACCAGCCCTGGGCCCTGAATTCGACGGTGACGCCCGGATGGTACCAGCATCCCGCGGGGGTGGACTTTGCGTCGAGTATGAACGGAGCGTTGGTGGCGATTGCGCCGGATTTGGCCTACGACAGCTGGTGGACCCTCGGCGGGGAGAATTCCGATGACTTCTCGGGCTATTCGCTGGGTTTTGTGACCCCGCCTGGCTCGGATTTCATCACGCGTTTCCGGAACGGCCAGAGCCTGTTGGTGAACGACGTGGTGGGCTCGTCGATGTACATGACGCTGGGCTGCAACCGTTCGTTGGCGCCCGGAGCGCCCGGGGCTTGTGATTTCAACACGCCGCCTTTCGGGGGTGCAGATGGTCGGGTTTTGATAGGCCAAATCACGTCCACAGGGACGCTCTCAGGCACGGTGTCGGTGTTCATCCTCGAAACGGGGATCTATGCTTTCAACCAGGGTTCGAAGGTGGTGTTTGACTTCGACGGGGTGGGTACGTTTTCGTACCGGGGCTGGTCGGGGGCGATGGCGTCCACGAACCATGCGTGTGGTTGCACGGATGCGACGTCGTTCAACTTCGATCCGTTTGCCACGCTGGACGATGGCAGCTGCGTGCCGGAGGTGACGGGTTGCATGGATGGGGCGGCTTGCAACTACGATGCCACGGCGAATGTGGCTTCGGGGGCCTGCACGTACGCCACGACGTGGTACCAGGATTTGGATGGCGACGGCGCAGGCAATCCCGCGGTCACGCTCTCCAACTGCACGCAGCCTGCGAATTATGTGTCGGTGGCTGGGGATGGTTGTCCGGGGGATGCCACCAAGACTTCGGCGGGTGCGTGTGGTTGCGGGGTGGCCGACACGGATGCAGATGGCGATGGTGTGCCGGACTGCAATGATTTGTGCACGGACGTTGCGGCCTGCAACTTCACGGCAAACCCGACGGCGGCCTGCACCTACCCGGCCGCATTGCGCGACTGCGCGGGGGACTGCCTCGCGGATGCCGACGGCGACGACGTGTGCGACGCCGAGGAGGTCGCAGGCTGCACGAACAGCACGGCCTGCAACTACAACGGGTCGGCCACGAATGACGACGGTTCCTGCACGTACGCCACGACGTGGTACGCAGACTTGGACGGCGATGGGGCGGGGGATCCCGCCGCCACGGTCCAGAACTGCAGCCAGCCCTCCAACTACGTGGCGGCGGCCGGGGACGGCTGTCCGGGGGATGCCACCAAGACGTCGGCTGGGGCGTGTGGGTGCGGGGTGGCAGACACGGATGCAGATGGCGACGGTGTGTCGGATTGCAATGACCTGTGCACGGACGTCACGGCCTGCAACTTCACGGCAAACCCAACGGCCGCCTGCTCCTACCCGGCCGCCCTGCGCGACTGCGCGGGGGACTGCCTGGCTGACGCCGACGGCGACGACGTGTGCGACGCCGAGGAGGTTCCGGGCTGTCAAGACGCGACGGCCTGCAACTACAGCGGGGCGGCCACGGACGACGACGGTTCCTGCACCTACCCGACGACCTGGTACGCCGACCTCGACAGCGACGGACTGGGGGACCCCGCTGGGACGCAGTCCGCCTGCACGGCCCCCCTCGGCTACGTCGCCACCCCTGGCGACGCCTGTCCCGCCGATGGCACCAAGTCCGCCCCCGGCGCCTGCGGCTGCGGCACCCCCGACCTCGACAGCGACGGGGACCTCGTGTTCGACTGCGTGGACCTCTGCTCCGACGTGACCGCCTGCAACTACCTGGCCGTCCCGACCGCAGCCTGCACCTACGCCGCGCCCTCGCGCGACTGCGCCGGGGACTGCCTAGCCGACGCCGACAGCGATGACGTCTGCGACGCAGAGGAAGTACCCGGTTGCAGCGATCCCGACGCCAGCAACTACAATGCGTCCGCCACCGACCCCGGTCCCTGCATCTACGCCGGCTGCACGGATGCCTCGGCTTGCAACTTCGATTGCGAAGCCTTGGTCGATGACGGTTCGTGCACCTACCCGGCCCTCGGGCTGGACTGCGCCGGCGACTGCCTGACCGACGGCGACGGAGATGGGGTCTGCGACCTGTTCGAAGTCCACGGCTGCCAGGATGCTGCGGCCTGCAACTTCGATGCCTTGGCCACCGATGCGGGCTACTGCGTTTACCCCGACTCCGGTCGCAACTGCGCAGGCACCTGTCTCGCCGATGCCGACAGCGATGGGGTCTGTGATGCGGATGAGGTGGACGGCTGTGTGGACCATTTGGCCTGCAACTTTGCCGCTGCGGCGACGGAAGACGACGGAAGTTGCCTCTACGCGCAGCCCGGTTACGACTGCGCGGGCGACTGCCTGGTCGATGCCGACGGCGACAACGTTTGCGACGCCCTCGAGGTGCTCGGCTGCACGGATCCCACGGCTTGGAACTACAACAGCGCGGCCACCGAAGATGGCGGTAACTGCTTGGCTACCAATCCTGCAGATGCCTTCAATGCGGGCTACAACGCCGGTTTCGCCGCAGGTCAGACCGCTGGTTTTGCCTCAGGCCAAACCGCCGGCTACAACTCCGGTTTCTTCGATGGATACGTTCTCGGCTTCGACGACGGGGAAGCTGACGGCTACGACGACGGTTACGCCGCCGGCTCTTCCGACGGCTACACGGACGGTTACGCCGACGGCTCCTCCGACGGCTACGACGACGGTTACGCCGACGGCACGTCCGACGGCTACACGGACGGTTACGCCGCAGGCACGTCCGACGGCTACACGGACGGTTACGCCGACGGCCTCGCAGCCTGCGACGGGGCTCAATTCTGCGGCGAGGGCACGGTGTGGCATGCGGACTTGAATGCCTGCTTGGTGTTGCCGGGTTGC
>JBIKTK010000107.1:0-5140 GCA_044348125.1 Flavobacteriales bacterium
TCCGATGGTTCCGAGGGCTCCAGAGGCAAGGTCGCCGGTTCTGAAGCTTCATGGGGCTGTGGAGCCGTTCTCGGGAGATCTTCTGCAGGGGTTGCGGTTTCAGTCGACGTGCCCGCTGCTTCAGCGGCTTCTGCGGCGGCTTCGGCAGCAGCAGCTTCCTTCGCCTCATCCAGCGGCTCCAAGGTGACCTCGGTGAGCGGAAAGGTCGAAAGCCGGTTGCCCAGAGCACGCACCCCCTTCACCATGATGAAGGCCCCCAAATCAACGACCTCATCCTCTCGGTCCCGGGTTTCCTTGAACCGGCGGTTGAAACGAAGTCGGATGTGGGGGTGATAGGCCATGGACACCACACCCAACCGAGATTGCTCGTGTTCGCCGATGAAGCGGAAAGGTTTCACCGTGGGTTCTGGGAGGAATCGTTTGGCATACCAATCCCCCTTTTCCCCTTCGAAATAGGCCACCGAAACCACCCGGGTGGGCACAAATTTCTCCAAGTGGACCATGCGCTCATCGAAGTGGGTACTCAGGTCGAAGCCCGTAAACAGATACTCGCCGGTGGCGAGCAAAACCAGGATCCGGTCGTCCGCGCGGAAGTCGCCGAGAAAACGACCGCGGCCGTCGGCGTTCAGTCGGCGAACGGTTTCGTCGTACCAGACCTTCCTGGCCCCGAGGGTCGAAACCCCAGCCTCGCTCAATTCGATCTTGCGAACGGGGAACTTCGTCACCAAGTTGCCCGCAGAGGATCGGCCCCGCACCGCGAGCTCGGCGAAATCCAAGTCCAAGCGCAGCTTCTTGAGACGGGGACTCGGGCGGAGGTGAACCATCACGACCTCAGCTTCGCCATTCGGATTCGCACTGAGGTACAGGATGCGCGATTTCGGCGTCCCCTTCGTAATGGGGTACTCTCGGTCCCGGGTGATGGACGTCACATTGAAACGCTTGGCAAAACTGCGACCTGTTTCGCCATCGAGGTAGATGCAATTGTAGACGCAACGATCGTCCCCGCGTTTCCAGACCCCAACGTAGAGCAGGTTTTTGCCGAAGAACGACTTCGCGGTCACCTTGCTCACCTGCATGACCCCATCGTGCCGGATGACCACCACATCGTCCAGGTCGCTGCAATCTCCAATGAGCTCGCCTTCACCCCGTTTGAGGCCGATGCCTACAAAGCCCTCTTCCTTGTTTGCGTACAGTTTTGCATTGGCGACCGCAACTTCCGCGCGATCGATGGATTCAAAGGCGCGCAGCTGGGTTTTGCGCTCGCGGCCCTCTCCGTACTTCTTCTTGAGCATGCGGAACCAGTCGACCGCATACTCTGTCAGGTGCTCGAGGTGGTGCTTTACCTGCGCGATGTCGCCCTCCAGCCCCAGCATGAATTGATCCGCCTTGAAACCGTCGAAACGGGAGATGCGCTTGATCCGAATCTCCGTCAAGCGCGTCACATCCTCATCCGTCACCGGCCGCAGGAGATGCCCGATGTGCGGCAAGAGGCCCGCATGGATGGTCTGCAGGATCTCTTCCCAGGTTTCGCATTCTTCGATGTCCCGGTAAATCCGGTTCTCGATGAAAATCTTCTCCAACGAGGCAAAATGCCATTTCTCCTGCAGCTCCCCCAACTCGATCTCCAGCTCTCGCCGGAGCAACTCGCGCGTCGCGTCCGCCGAAATGCGAAGCAACTCGCTGACTCCCAAGAAATGCGGCTTGTCATCCAAGATGACCGTGGAGTTGGGTGACAAGCTCACCTCGCAGTCCGTGAAAGCATACAATGCATCGATGGTCTTGTCCGGAGAAACTTGGTTCGCCAGGTGAATGACCACCTCCACGTGCTCTGCCGTATTGTCCTCGACCTTCCGGATTTTGATTTTCCCCCGGTCGTTTGCCTTCAGAATGCTCTCAATCAACGTTCCGGTGGTCACACCGAATGGCAACTCCCTAACAATCAGGGTTTTGTTATCCTCTTTCTCAATCTTTGCTCGAACCCGTACCCGTCCGCCACGCAACCCATCGTTGTAGTGCTCCACATCCGCCATCCCACCCGTGGGAAAATCGGGGTAGAGCACAAACGATTTGTTCAGCAGGGCTGCAATGCTCGCATCGATGAGCTCGATGAAGTTGTGCGGCAACGTTTTGCAGGCCAAACCCACCGCAATCCCCTCCACCCCTTGCGCCAACAAGAGCGGGAACTTCATGGGCAGGGTTTCGGGCTCTCGGTTCCGGCCGTCGTAGCTCTGCAACCAGTTCGTGGTCTTGGGATTGAAGGCCACCTCCTTGGCAAACTTGCTCAACCGAACTTCGATGTACCGCGGTGCCGCCGCCCGGTCACCCGTGTGGATGTTCCCCCAATTCCCCTGACAATCCAGCATGAGGTCCTTTTGGCCGATTTGGACCAACGCATCCCCAATGCTGGCATCCCCGTGCGGGTGATACTTCATGGTGTTGCCGATGACGTTCGCCACCTTGTGGAAACGGCCATCGTCCATCTCATCCAAACTGTGCAAGATGCGGCGCTGCACCGGCTTCAATCCATCCCGTTGGTGTGGAACCGCCCGCTCCAAGATGACATAGGAAGCATAGTCCAGGAAGTAGTCATTGTACATCCCGCGGACCTTGATGACCCGCTCCATGCCTTCCAAATGCTCCGCCCCTTCCGGGTCAAAAGCACCGGTGGGCTCTTCTTCGTCCATGTGCTCCATCATTCCACCATGTCCTTTTCAACCCGCAGGTTCTCGATGATGAACTGCTGCCGCTCCGGCGAGTTCTTCCCCATGAAAAATTCCAGCAACTCTTGGATGCTCGTTTCCTTTCCGATGACCACCGGGTCCAAACGCATGTCTTCACCAATGAAATGCCGAAACTCATCCGGACTGATTTCGCCCAACCCCTTGAATCGGGTGATTTCTGGCTTAGACCCCAACTTTTCGATGGCCTCCTGCTTTTCCGTCTCGCTGTAGCAATAAATCGTCTCCTTGCGGTTTCGCACGCGGAACAGGGGCGTTTGGAGCACATACAGATGTCCCCTACGAACCAATTCCGGGAAAAACTGCAAGAAAAACGTAATCAACAGCAGCCGAATGTGCATGCCATCCACATCCGCATCTGTGGCGATCACCACCCGGTTGTAGCGCAGGTTCTCCAAGCCGTCCTCGATGTCCAGCGCCGCCTGCAACAGGTTGAACTCCTCGTTCTCATACACCACCTTCTTGGTCAGGGAATGGCAATTGAGCGGCTTTCCCTTCAAGCTGAACACCGCTTGGGTTTGCACATCCCGGGCTTTGGTGATGGAACCCGAAGCCGAATCTCCCTCCGTGATGAACAGCGTAGATTCCTCGTTGCGATCGCTTTTCTCTCCCAAGTGGAGCCTGCAATCGCGCAGCTTGCGGTTGTGCACGGCGGACTTCTTGGCACGTTCGCGGGCCAATTTCTTGATGCCCGCCAACTCCTTGCGCTCCCTTTCTGATTGCAAGATGCGCTGCTGCAGTGCCTGCGCCGTCTCGGGATTGCGGTGCAGGTAGTTGTCCAGTTCCCGCTTCAGGAAGTCGAAAACGAAACTCTTGAGCGAGGCACGACCCGGCCCCATCTCCGTGGAACCGAGCTTGGTTTTTGTCTGCGACTCGAAAACCGGCTCCTCCACCCGAACCGCGAGGGCTGCCGTGATGCCACTGCGCACGTCGGACGCATCGAAGTCCTTCCCGAAAAATTCCCGGATGACCCGAACATAAGCCTCGCGGAAAGCCCCCTGGTGCGTCCCCCCTTGCGGCGTGTACTGACCGTTCACAAAGCTCTGGTAGTCCTCCCCGTAAGCCTCGGTGTGCGTGATCGCCACCTCGATGTCCTCCCCCTTCAAGTGGATGACCGGATACCGCTCAGAACCATCCAATTCCGAGGAGAGCAAGTCCTTGAGACCCTCCTCGCTCTTGTACTTTTCGCCATTGAGATAAAGCGTCAAGCCGGTGTTCAGGTACGCGTAATTCCAGAGCAACTTCTCCACGAATTCCGTACGGTACCGGTATCCCCGGAACACGCTGGTGTCCGGGCGGAAAGTGATCTGGGTTCCGTTGCGTTCCTCCGTCGCCTCGAGCGGATGGTCTTCGAGGAGATTGCCTTGGTGGAAATCGGCGCGTTTGGCCTGGCCATCGCGGAAACTCTCCACCGTAAACGACTCCGAAAGCGCATTCACCGCCTTGGTACCCACGCCATTGAGACCCACGGACTTCTGGAATGCACGGGAATCGTACTTGCCTCCCGTGTTGATTTTCGACACACAGTCGATCACCTTGCCCAAGGGGATGCCCCGGCCGAAATCCCGGACCTTTACCTCCCCGTCCCGAACGGCGATGCGGATGGCCTTGCCGTGTCCCATCGCGTGCTCGTCGATGCTGTTGTCCACCACCTCCTTGAGCAACACGTAGATCCCGTCATCGGCGGATTGTCCGTCCCCCAACTTTCCGATGTACATCCCGGGGCGCATCCGGATGTGCTCTTTCCAGTCGAGCGATCGGATGTTGTCCTCGGTATACGAATGGGCCGCTTGCTGTTCCAACATTTCGCACGCAAATTAGCCCCATTGCGTAGGCCAAACCGTTCCCCAAACGTCTATTTTATCCACAGGCTGCCGCGGGTTTCGCGCATGCAAAGTCCTGCGGGCAAGCCCTAACTTCGCAGCATGGAATCACCCGTTGCCCACCTCGAACCCCAACCGCTGTGGCAAGCGTTTGCCCAGCTAAATGCCATCCCCCGTCCCTCGAAAAAGGAGGAACAAGTGGTGGCGTGGATCCTGTCCGTGACGGCTTCGCTGGGCCTGGAGACCGAACGCGACGCAGTGGGCAATGTGCTGGTGCGCAAACCCGCTACCCCAGGCATGGAGGACCGCCAGATCGTGGTGCTCCAATCCCATGTGGACATGGTTTGCCAGCAAAACGAGGGGACGGGATTTGACTTCGAAAGGGAGGGAATTCGCATGCGGGTGGACGGGGACTGGGTTCGGGCGGAGGGAACCACCCTCGGTGCGGACAACGGCATCGGGGTAGCGGCGATCCTCGCCCTCCTCGCTTCGACCGACATCCCGCACCCCGCACTCGAAGCCCTGTTCACCATCGACGAAGAAACCGGCATGACGGGGGCGCTGGGCCTGCAAGGCGGT
>JBIKTK010000108.1:0-5135 GCA_044348125.1 Flavobacteriales bacterium
TTCGCTGCGGAGCAGCCGCGCTGGCGGGCCGTGATGGATGGGCGGACCGGACTCCCGCACCGGGCTTTCGGGCCGGGCATTGACTACCCCGGGGGCGACACCGAAGCGCGGGCTGCGGCCTTTGCCGGGGACGTGTTCCCGACCTTGGGCATCCCCGCGGACGTGGCCTGGACCGTTTGGGAGGGACAGGGACGCCACGATTGGGCCTTCGCCACGCAGTCCGTGGATGGGTTTCCGGTCATCGGAGGCCGCGCGGTGACCAAATGGCGCGAAGGTGCCTTGGTGCTGTGGGGCGCCGATTGGTTCCCGGAAGCTGCGGTGCCGGCAGGGGAGTGGTTGCCGGAAGGGACCCTGCAGTCCTTGGCCACCGCCGGTTGCAACTTCGATGCGTGGGGCAACGTGGCCCCGACCGGTTACCAGGTGTTGCCGCTGCAACGGCCCGACGGCCGGCTCGAATTCCGGCTCATCCAGGAGTGGATGGTCGAAGGCCGCATGGGCGCGCTGCCCCGCCGGTACCGCACGTGGGTGGACGTTTTGACAGGCCAAATCCACCTCAGACAAAACCTGGTCCAACACATCGATGGCCGGGTGGCGGTCCCCGCAACGGAGGGCAAACCCGAACGTGCCGTGCTCCGCATGGGGCTCGATCGCCCCGCGACCCCCGCGACCCCCGCAGCACCCTCGGCCCCCGCAGCACCCGCCGCGGACGAATCAGCGGCCTCCCTGCTCGTGATTTCGGGGATGGCCCAGGCGGACGTCCACGTGATGTACCCCTTTGAGCCGGCCGAATCCGCAGTCCTGCCGCACCTGCGCATCAACATCGGTGCGAACAACCTCTACGCGGACGCCGACGGCGGCTTTGTCACCAACTACAACGGCCCAGCCCAGGGCAACCTCACCCTGACCGGCCGCTGGAGCACCGTGTACACCGCCGGCACCACCCCGGGCACAAGCGTGAACTGGGTCGATGGGTACAACAACCTCACCTTGAACAACTTGGGGAATGTGCGGGAACGTTCGGCCTACCGGTCCACCTCGCTCATCCACGACCACATGAAGGTGTGGCTGCCGAGTTTCAACGGTTGTGACGAGTCCTTGACCACGAACCTGGATGTGGCCGGCGAGTGCAATGCTTTCTATGACGGCAGCAGCATCAACTTCTACAACCTCGGGGGCGGCTGCAATCCCACCTCGTTGATTGCGGACGTGGTTTGGCATGAATACGGCCATTACATCAACGACCGTTTCTACCAGTCCTTGGGCGCGTTCTTCAACAACGGCGCCATGAACGAGGGGTACGCCGATTTGTGGGCCATGTCCTTGGGCGACATCGCGGAGATCGGCAAGGGCTTCTACACCGACAACCAGGACGGCATCCGCAAGTACGATGCGGAGCCCAAGGTCTATCCCCAGGACCTCGTCGGGGAGGTGCACGCCGATGGCGAGATCATCTGCGGCGCTTGGTACGACACGCACCTGTTGCTGGGCGGCGATTGGTCGGTGACGATGGGCTTGTTCGCAGATGCCTTCCCGGGTTTGCAGGCTACGGCCCAGAACGGCAATGAAGGCCAAGCCTTTACCGACGTCCTCATCGATTTGCTGCAGGCAGATGACGACGATGCGGATTTGAGCAACGGGACGCCGAATGATTTGGCCATTGTGGAAGGGTTTGATATGCACGGCATTACGCTGTTCAGCTACGCGGAAATCGACCACACGCCGGCGGAATTTGCGGCGGCGGCAGCACCCATCGAGGTGGTGGGCAACACGGAGATTTTGTTTCCTTATTCGCTGTACTTCGATGCGGTGCGGATGTGGTACCGGACGGAGTGGGGTGGGGCCTGGGAGAGCGTGGTGATGGAGGAGGACGGATCGGACTATGTCGGGACGATTCCGGCGCAAGAGCCAGGAACGGTGGTGGCGTATTACCTCGGCATCACGGATGACTTCGGGGGGCTCAGTGCGGTGACGCCGCTCGCCGCCGCGGAACCGGGGGATCTCGCGAACTTGCCGCACTTCACGCTGATCGGGGTGGAGCCGATGTTGATCAACGACTCGGACGAGTATTCCGACTTCGGGGGCTGGACGACGGGGGTGCCGGCCTGGGACAACGCCACGACGGGCATCTGGGACGAAGCGATTCCGGTGGGTTCGTATGCCGAGGAAAACAATCCGGCCACGGTGGTGGCGCCCACGCTGGACCACACGGTGGGCCTGGCGGGATTCTGCTTTGTGACGGGGGTCAACCCAGGGGTCAATGCAGGCATCGGAGCGAACGACGTGGACGCCGGCAGCACCACCCTGCTCTCACCCGTCATCGACTTGACAGCGTTCACCGATCCGGTGATGACCTACTGGCGCTGGTACGTTAATGCCCCCCCTTCCGGTGCCAACCCGGCGACGGACTGGTGGCAGGTGCAGGTGACCGATGACGGAGGGGACACCTGGACGTATGTGGAGAACACGAAACAGCAGGACGTGAGCTGGCGGCGGATGGCTTTCCGGGTGGCGGAGGTGGTGGACCTGACGTCGGAGTTCCGGATGCGCTTCATCGCTTCGGACAGCCTGCGTTTGGGGGACTACCTCGACGGCGGATCGCTGGTGGAAGCGGCTGTGGACGACATCGTTTTGTACGATTTGGCCGTGCCGGATGACATCGCCGAGGCGGAAGCCGGGCAGGGGGAAGGGGTGGTATTCCCCAACCCGGCCACGGCGGCATTCCAGGCGACGGGCTGGGCACCACAAGCCACGGTGACGGTTTTCGATGCCCGCGGACGGATGTGGGGCACGTTGCAAGCCGATGCCAGCGGGGTGGTGCGGGGAGACGTGGCGGCCTGGCCTGCGGGCAACTATTTGCTGCGGGGAGCCCAATCGGACGGACTGCGGGTGGCCCGGGTGCTGCAGGTGCAGCGCTGAGGGTGCAGCGCTGAGGACAGTTCCGGCGGCGGGACTTCAGGCGTCAGATGGCTTCGAGCGCGGTGGCAGGCAGCCACCCCACGTTGCCGTTGGCGATTTCGACCTCCCACCATCCACTCTGTTCCTGGAGCATGCGCACCTTGGTGCCCTCGTGCAGGATGAACAGGGGAAGAGCATCGGCGCTCTGGGGAGCGCTCTGGACTTCGATGATTTGGTCTAGGATGATGGCTTCGCGGCTGTTCATGGCGCGCTGGTAGGTCGCATAGGCGAGGCCACCCAGCAACAGGGACAGCGACAGGGAAACGGTGCCGAGGGTTCCCCAAAGGCGGCGTAGGCCCAGCTCCCGTGCGCGCAACCGGATGGCGAGCAGGGCCCAGCCCAACAGCCACGCCGTGAGAAAACTGTTGCGCCAGAAGCCCAGTCGGCCTTTCGCCACGACGCGCGACCAGAGGTCCCGTAGCCCCATGGTGGGCAAGGGTTCGATGCGGTCCACGACTTGGGACCGGGCCAGGGCGAGGTTGTTCGCGGTGTCGTCGTCCTCGGGGCGGAGTTGGCGGGCGCGCTCGTAGTGGAGGATGGCCTCGCCCAAACGGCCTTGCTTGAAGCGGACGTTGCCCAGGTTGTAGTGGGACTCGAAGTGGTTGTGGTCCACCAGCACGGCTTCGAATTGGGCAGCAGCTTCGTCGTACCGGCCTTCGGCGTAGGCCGCGGTGCCAGCGGCGAAGGCGGCTTCCGGCCCTTCGGCGCCGGCCTCCGGCCCGCCGGTGGCGTCTTGGGCCCACACCGAGAGGGACAGCAGGCACCATGCGGCCGTCCTCCCAAGCAACATCAGGGACTTCAGTTTTTCCATTGGGATTCTGTTCGTTCGATGAGACGACGTGCCTGCTCCAGGACCACGGGGGGGGCGGCCGCAAGCCCCGGGGCGAACCTGGCCCCCTCCACCTCTGTGAGCAAGGTCCGCCAAGCCGCCACTTCCTCCGGTGCGATGTGGCTGGCGAGTTCGGTCAGCACAGCGGCCTGTCCATATTGACTCCGTTGCCAAGCGAGTTTGGCACACAGATAATCCTCCAATCCCGCGCCCAGCGCTTCAAAAAACCTCGGCCCGTTCCCCACCTCCGCCTGGGCCAACTTCAAGACCTTGCGCACCCTGGCGGCCGCCCGGCGCTGGCGCGTACCCACCCGATCTCGGTCCTCCGCCACCCGGCGGCGCTGCCCACCCCAAACCCACAGGAACACCCCGGGCCCCAGCAGCCACAGCGCCGCCCATCCCAACGTCCCCCCCAGCCCCGGCACCCGCCGGACAAACGGCCCCGGCTCCACCTTCTGAAACCGCACATCCTGGTTCAGCAGCGCAACGTCCGACTGCCCGACCCCGCCGCCCGCCGCCCCCGTTCCCCCCACCAGCGCCCCGTCGCGCGTCACCGTCAGCGTGCCCCCGCCCCCCTTCAAATCCACGTAACTCCCTTTTTTGTAATCGAAGTAGCTGCAGGCCAAACCCGGCAAATCAAAGGTCCCCGGCGCCCGCGGAATGACCAGGTACTTGTACGTCCGCTTCCCCGATTCGCCCCCGGCTTGCACCGAAATGCGGTCCACCACTTCCGGCTCGAACACCTCGAAGTCGCTGGGCCACTGCAACTTCGGGGCCTGGATGAACTTCAGGTGCCCCTGCCCAGCGAACTCGACCTCCACCGTCACCCCCTGGTTCAACGGCACCTCGGTGGCCCCCGTGCGCACCGTCAACTTCAACCCGCCAAAGGTTCCCAGCATCTCGGCGGGGGCCGGCTTAGGCAACGGCTTCACTTCAATCCGAACGGGTTGCGCCTTTTGTTGGACGGTTTGGCCTGAAAAAAAGCCCGTGCGCACATACCCATCCAAATCAAACCCTTCGATGGTCAACGTCCCAGCCTCCTGCGGATACAAGATGACCGAACTCACCACCGCCACCTGGTAGCGCTTCCCATCCACCACCCGCGGCTCCCAAGACGGCGACGGAATCTGCACGTTCTCCTTCCAGAAACCCTTGAATTCCGGTAAGTTATAGGTCCTTACATCGAGTGAATTGTACCGGTTGTAAATCTCAAACGTCACCGCAATCGGCTCCCCGACGTAGGCCGTGCGCGTGGACGGCTTGATGATCATGGCCAAATCCCCCATCCCGCCCCCTTGCCCCCCTTGCGCTCCCTGCTGCCCCTGCTGCCCCTGCTGCCCCTGCTGCCCCT
>JBIKTK010000109.1:0-5117 GCA_044348125.1 Flavobacteriales bacterium
GAAGCCTCCACCGGAACGGTGATGTGGGACTTCCGGGTGGCGGCTGGAAAAAGCGAGAAGCGGGAGATGAAGTACACCGTCGAGGGGCCCAAGGAACTCAACCTCCAGGTCGAGTAATCCGGGGGGGCACCGGCCTCCCCGGGGGGCACCGTCGTCCACCGGGGGCCTCAGTCCTGGATGGGCGCGTTGTACTTCGCTTGGTACTTCCGGTACAACTCCCGCTGGCGGTTGTTGAGATCGATGGAGCGGCCATCGATGAACGCGTGGGTCACGTGGTTTGTCCGCATGTCCAAGGCATCCCCCGTCGAAATGAACAGCGTTGCACTCTTTCCCGCCTCCAGCGAGCCATAGCGCGCGTCGATGCCCAAGATGCGAGCGGCGTTCAGGGATACGCTGCGAACGGCTTGTTCGTAGGTCAAACCATAAGCACAAGCTGTTCCAGCATAAAACGGCAGGTTGCGCGTGCCCATGAATTCGTGGGGGCCCTCGTTTTGCAAGCAGAACAAGACCCCCTCGTCTTGCAGCAGTTTGGGGAGTTTGAACGGCAGGTCCACGTCATCATCCTCGTGGTAGGGCAGGCTATGAACGCGTTGCAACATCACGGAAATGCCGTTGTCGCGCAGCATGTCAGCCACCCGGTGGCTCTCTGCACCGCCCACGATGACCACCTGTGCCAAGTTGAACGCACGCTTGAAATGAACCACCTCCGACAAGGCCCGGGCATCGTCAGCATGGACGTATAGGGCGGCATCCCCGTGAAACACCCCACGCATGGCCTCGAGCCGGATGTCACGCGGGGTGGCGGAGGCTTCTGCCACAGGCCGAGGGTGGGCCTGCAGGTAGGCGGCCGCTTCCCGAAAGAAAGACTCGATTTCGCGGCGCTGTTGGTCGTAGGATTTGGCCCGCCGTACCTCCAAGGAGCCTGCATCGTAGTGGCGGTGCAAGACCACCGGCCAATGCAAATGCACACCGTCCACCATCCGAATGGCAGCGTCTTCCCAGTTCCAAGCGTCGAAGTGGACTACACCGCTCGAGCCGCTGATCACGCCCCCGCGGGGCGTGGGCTGGCCCAGCAGCACGCCATTCGTCCGCACCGTGGGAATGACCTCGCTCTCGGTGTTGTATGCGATGACCGAGCGTACGTTGGGTCGGAAGGTACCCACCTCGTATGCGTCCACGGAGGCGCGTACGGCCTCGATTTCCTGCAGCCCCAGGGTCGTGTTGGGGGCGATGAAGCCAGGGTACACGTGGCTTCCGGTCACGTCCACAACTTCGGTGTACTTCGATCGGTCGGCCTCGTTGGCGCGGCCCACGAAGTCAATGGTGCCGTTCCGGAATCCGATGGCAGCGTTCTCGATGGCGTCGCCCGTGCCGAGGTGGGCCTTGGCGCCGACGAGGAGGGTGGCGCCCGTCTGGGGAGGGGCCGGCGTGGGCTGGGCCCAGAGCGCCGGGATGGTAGCAACGGATTGCCCCAGGGCGAGGGCGATCAGGGCCGCGATGGGCCGGGGAGACCAGCAGGACCGGGGAGACTGGGGAGACCGAAAGGGCTTCGGGGGGGTGGGCCGGAGAGGATTCATCGGATTTCGTCGGTCAGGGTGTCACAATGGTAGTGGTTGCGGACCCGCCCGGAAGGCTTGCGCCGCTCCTCCTTGGGGGTGCCATCGCCCGCCATCTTTTGGACGAGTCGGGCGCGCTCTTGGACCATGGCGGCCCGCAGGGCCTGGTCTGAAGCGAGGTCGAAGTACAACCGGCCGTCAACATACGTCTGCTCGGCCCGGGCGTAGATGCTCAGGGGGTTGTCGCTCCAGATGACCACATCGGCGTCCTTGCCGGGGGCCAACGAACCCACCCGGTGGTCGATGTGCAGCAGGCGCGCCGGGTTCAGCGTCACGAACTTCCAGGCCTCCTCCTCGCTCACCCCGCCGTACTTGACCGCCTTCGCCGCCTCTTGGTTGAGCCGTCGGGCCATCTCCGCATCGTCGGAATTGAACGCCGTGACGACCCCTTGGCCGTGGAGCACCGCGCCGTTGTAAGGAATCGCGTCCTTGACCTCGTACTTGTAGGCCCACCAGTCGCTGAAACTCGAGCCGCCCGCGCCGTGTTGGGCCATCTTGTCCGCCACCTTGTAACCTTCGAGGATGTGGGTGAACGTGTTGATGCGGAACCCCAGCGAATCCGCGACGTGCATCAGCATGTTGATCTCATCCTGCCGGTAGCTGTGGCAAGTGATGAACCGCTCTTCACGCAGGATTTGGGCCAAAACCTCCAGCTCCAAGTCTCTCCTCGGTGCCACCGCCTCGCTCCCGTTGCGCCGCTCTCGGCGGGTTGCGCCTGCCACCGCCGCCGCATGGGCCTGCCAAGCAGCATCATAGGCGGCTGCGCGCAAGAAATGGTCATAGTACACCTGCTCTACCCCCATGCGCGACTGGGGAAACCGGCTCCGGTACTCATTGCCCCAGTTGCTCTGCTTCACGTTTTCGCCCAGGGCAAACTTGATGAAAGGCACCGACCCTTCCATCTTGAGTGCTTCGGGCGCTGCCCCCCAGCGGAGTTTGATGACCGCGCTTTGGCCTCCGATCGGGTTTGCGGAGCCATGAAGCAATTGGGCAGCGGTAACCCCCCCGGCCAGCTGGCGGTAGATTTCGATGTCCTCCGAATCCAACACATGGCCGATGCTCACCTCGGCGCTCGACGCTTGGGTGCCCTCGTTGACCCCGCGCGCAATGGCGATGTGGCTGTGCTCGTCGATGATGCCGGACGTCACGTGCTTGCCGGAAGCGTCGATGACCTGCAAGCCAGCGGCCACTTGGGCCCCCAAGAGCGCTGTGGGGTTGAGCAGGTTGCCCACCGCCACAATCTTCCCCTGGTGGATCAAGACCTCCGCATAGGGGAGGATGCCCTGGGCCTCGTTCGTCCAAACCGTGGCATTCCGAATCCAAACCGACCCTTGGCGCGGGATTTCCGGGCGACCGTACGCCGTGAAGGGATAAACCAAATCCCCCAACGCGTCCCCCTCGTTTCCGTCCGACCCTTCGGTCTGCGATTTTGCGGACCGGGGATCGCCCCGCTCATCGGATTGTCGGATGCCGCTCCAGGTGAAAGCGGAGCCATCGGGCCGGATGCCATCGCCTTCGATGATGCGGCTGTCCATCCAGATTTGGCCTTGCATGCGAACCCATCCGGACATCCCGAGCGTGTCGATGTGGAAGTCCCACTGCAACTGGCGACCCTGCCGGCGCAACTGCACCGGAATCCGCAGGGTGTCTGCAGCGTTGCGGAGGAGCAGGGCTGCCTCCGGCTTCTCGCGCTTGCCGGAGATCTCCAACCGCACCATGGCGCCTTCCCAACCGACGTCGTACCAGCCCCGCAGGTCCACTTCCTCGCGGTCCGCCAGCACCTCCGGCACACCTTGGACCCAATGTTCCAGCAGCCGCGAATCGGGCTCCCAAATGGGGCCGGACATCACGAGGAAATTCGCCTCTGCGCCCTGCCGGATGGACCCCACCCGGTCGGCTGCACCGGCCAAGCGCGCCGGCACCTCGGTCCACGCGGCCAAGGCGGCCTCCGGGGACAGACCCCGCTCGATGGCCTGGCGGGTGGCCGCCCAGGCGTCCGCCGGGTCCTTCAGGCCGGCCGTGGTGAAGGCGATGGGGATGCCGGCGGCGTGCAGCACCGCGGGATTGGAGGGCGCCCATTCCCAGTGTTTGAGCTCGCCCAACGAAATCAAACGGGCGGCCTCGGGGTCCGCCACGTCGAAGGGTTTCGGGAAGTTCAAGGGCACAACGCAGGCTGCGCCGGTGGCCTGCAACTCTGCCACGCGTTGGTAACCATCCGCCACGCCGGTCAGGATCCAGGGCCGGTCTGTGCCCAGCCGGCGTCGCAGCGCGTCGGCCCGCAGGGCATCGGCCCAGCCACCGACCGCGAAGAAGGCGGGGAGCCGGCGGGTCTCCGACAGGGCCGTCAGGGACAGATTCGGCTCCGGCCGTTCCCCGGCCGCAGTCGCTGCGGCGTGCCAGGTCGCGTCGTGAAAGGTCTGTTCCAACAGAGCGATGGCGCCCATGAGCGACCGGGGAAAGTCTTGGCTCGAACTCCCCCGCTGGAAGCTCCAGTGCGTGGAGGCACGGGGCACCAACAGCGCGCGGCGGGGGTCCGTTCCGACCGCTGCCAGCACCCCGGTTCCGCGCGCCAGCCCATCCTGAACGTGGACCAACACCGTCCCGACACCCGCCTTCCGCAACTGCGCCGCCACCTCACCCTGCCCGCCCTCCCGCGGGTCGAAGCCATCCACCGCGTCGACCTCCGGCCGCACCGCCTCGTTCCAGCCGAAGGCTCCCCGCTTGTCCGACAGTTCCTGGGCCCCGCCCCCTTGCCGTCCCTCCGGCGTCTTGGCGAATCCTTCAGGCCAAACCCAATCCGGGCTCAAATCCACCCACGACGGGTACAGGTGCAACCCCGTGAAGTCCAACCGAACCACAGCACCCCGAACCGGCAACGCCCCGCTCGGCCCCACCGCCTCCACCCGGCCCCCTTGGACCCAAACGGCACCATTGCGCAACACCTCCCCCCCGGGCAAATGAACCGTGGCGTGCTCCAGCACCACGCTCACCACGTCGGGATCCGTGGTCCCGTTGGAGGGGAACGTTGTGGAGAGGGTTTGGCCTACGGCCCCCACGGCGAAGGTCAGCAGGGCCCCCAAGAGGACATGGCGCAGGCCCCACAGGCCCTCCAGGCCTGCATTTCGACCGGAATTCACAGGTTGCAAAACTTTCAAAATGGCGGTTTTTGAGCGGCCAAGTTACGCGGCCCCTTCTACCTTTGCACCATGCCCATTCCCACTTCTGTGTACGCCGAAATGACCCCGAATCCGGAGGTCATGAAGTTCGTGGCCGACCGCGACCTGCTCCCCGGTGGTCACCAGATCGAGTTCCGTTCGCCCCAAGAGGCTTCGGTTTGCTCAGCCCTCGCCACGGAGCTGTTTCACTTTCCCTTTGTCACCTCGGTTTTCATCAGCGG
Source organism: Flavobacteriales bacterium (assembly GCA_044348125.1). Classification (GTDB taxonomy): domain Bacteria; phylum Bacteroidota; class Bacteroidia; order Flavobacteriales_D; family Sanyastnellaceae; genus CAMCYM01. The sequence continues at coordinate 5,014 of JBIKTK010000109.1, forward strand.
GCCCTTCGTCTCGGTCACCAAGGACAGCGCCTTGGGCTGGGAGATGATCGTTCAACAGCTGCGCGAATACATCCGGGAGTGGCTCATGGAACATCCCGTCGCCG
>JBIKTK010000110.1:0-5105 GCA_044348125.1 Flavobacteriales bacterium
TGCACCCCGTGCCGCAGGAAATGGGTGACCTGATCGTGGAACAGGGGGATGACCGGGAGCCCAGCGGCGATGGTGCTGTCCATCGCGGCGTAGTACCGGTAGCGCTGGGCATCGTCTGGGGAGGCCATGGCCGCGGCGTACCAGGCGTCGTAGGTGGGGTTGCTGTAGTGCGTGTAGTTGGGTCCGCCCGGGGAAAAGTTCGTCGTCAGGAAGAGGGACAGGAAGTTCTCCGCGTCGGCGTGGTCGGCCAGCCAGGATTTGCGGAACAGCAGGGCCTCCCCTTGGGCGACTTGCTCGCGGTGGGTGGCCGGCGAGACGACCTCCACCGCAACGCGGAGCCCCAGGGCCTGCCATTGGTGCTGGAGCGCCGCGCAGAGATCCACCGACTCGGAAGTGGCGAGGAGGGTCCAGGCGGGAAGCCCCGTCCCGTTGGGGTAGCCAGCCTCCGCCAGCAGGGCCCGGGCGCGGGGCAGGTCGGCGACCGGTTCGCTGCGCGGGGCGGCGCCCGGCAGGCCCGGCGGCGTGAAGTACTCCGTCGGCACCACCGCCCCCCGACGCAGGTGCTTGGCGATGCCCCGCCGGTCGATCGCCAGCGACAGCGCCCGGCGGACCCGCACATCCTGCAGCGGCGAGCCCTGGCTCACCGGGTAGTCGGGGTCGAGCTGGATGCCGATGTAATCCGTTTTGAGAAAAGGAGTTTGTTGGAGGGTGATTTGGCCTGCCAAACCCGGCTGCAAAGTCCCCTCCTCCGTGAGGGCCTCCTCGATGTAAGCACTGTGCAGCCCGCTCACCCAGTCGTAGCGGCCTTGCAACAGCCCGTGGAACTCGGCCCCGAGGTCCTGGGCGAAGTCCACGTGCACCGCCTCGAGCCGCGGCAGGGGCCGGCCCGCCTCGTCGCGCTCCCAGTACCCGGTGTGGCGGTGCAGGACGCACGCGACGTCCTCCACCCACCAAGCGAGCTGGAACGGCCCCGTGCCCACCGGATGCGCCCGGAAATCAGGGCCATAATGCGCCACGACCTCCGGTGGCACCACCGACGCATAGGGCGTGGTGAGCAGTCCCAGGAAAGGCGGGAAGGCCCGCTGAAGACGGAACTGTACCCGCCGGTCGTCCAGCGCCACGATCCCACGCCCCGCCGCCGCCGTGTCCAGTGCCTCCAGAATCCACCCGCCCGCCGATGCCACCTCCGGGTCGCGCAGCCGGTTGAGGCTGAACACCACGTCGGCGGCGACCATTTCCCGCCCCGCTCCCCAGCCCGGCACCCCCTCATCCGGCTGGAACCGAACCCCCTCCCGCAGGTAGAACGTCCAAGTCCGCCCCGAATCCGCGACCTCCCAGTGCGTGGCGAGCAACGGCTGGATGCGCAGCTGGGCATCGAGCTCCACCAGGCCGTCGAAGATTTGGTCTACCAGCCACATGGGCTCCAACGACCGGGCGTGCGCCGGATCCAGCGACGTGATGCCCGCACTTTCGTTGTAGCGGAACACCCGGTCGTCGTCCGGGATGGATGGGCTGCAACCCGATAGCCAGACCAGCGCGAGCGCCAGCGCCAGCGGCAACGCCAGCGGCAACGCGCATGCCGCCGGACGAGCGGCCCGAAAAAGGGACGACCCACGCAACATCTGCCCGCTTCGCGTTGTTGTTTTCACTTGAGCGCAAAGTAAATGCCTGACCCGCGTAAAATCTACCTCCCTGGGATGGACCGGCTGCGGCCGTGGGTCCTGGCGGTCGGGCTGTTGATGGGCGGCCTGCTGGGCGCAGGCCAAACCCCCTTCCAAGGGACGGTCCGGGATGCGGAGACGGGCGCACCGCTGCCGGGGGTGGCCGTGGTCGCGGTGGGGGGAACGGGGGCCGCGGGTCGGGCGGGGTCCTACTCGGATGCCAGCGGGCGGTTTCGGTTGGAGGTGCCGGCGGGGACGGCGGAGGTCCGGTTTCAGATGCTGGGATACGGGGTCGCGGTGGCCCGCTGGCCGCAGGACGCACCCCGGACCGAATGGGCACTCACCCCGGACGTGGTCCGCATCGAGCAGGCCGCCGAAGTCCGGGCCGGGCGCGGCGAACACACGGGCGGCACCCAGCTGGGCGTGCAGTCCCTGCAGATGAGCGAAATCGAAACCCTGCCGGCCCTCTTCGGCGAAGTCGACGTCCTGAAGACCCTGCAGCTGCTGCCCGGCATCCAGGCGGCGGGCGAGGGCAACACCGGATTCTACGTCCGGGGCGGCGGGCCGGACCAGAACCTCCTCCTGCTCGACCGGGCCGTGGTGTACAACCCCGCCCACCTCCTCGGCTTCTTCAGCGTGTTCAACCCGGATGTCATCGGCGGCGTGGAAGTGGTCAAAGGGACCATGCCGGCCCACTACGGCGGGCGGATTTCGTCCGTGGTGGACTTGCAGACCCGGGAGGAGCCGGTGGAGAGGATGGGGATTCGGGGGGGCCTGGGGTTGATCAGTTCTCGTTTGGCCTGGGAAGGGCCCATTGCCCAGGAAGGGCGGACGGTGGGCAGCTGGTATGTGGCCGGGCGCAGGACCTACATCGATGCGCTGGTGCGGCCGTTCCTGCGGGACGGGGCTTTTTCGGGGAGCGGCTACCATTTCTACGACAGCAACGTGGGGCTGCAATGTGCCCTCGGGGACCGGGACCGGATTCGGGTCATGGGATACCACGGGCGCGACGTTTTCCGATTTGCGAGCGCGGAGGTGGACTTCAGCACCGAGATTCCGTGGGGGAACACGGCCGCGTCGGTCCAGTGGCAACGGGTGGTGACGGACGAACTCCTGCAGACGGCATTTGGGAGCTACACGGCGGCGGATTTTGCCTTCGAGGGCGGGCAGGACGCTTGGAGGTTTGGGTTTCGGAGCGGGCTGCAGGAGGGCGGCGGGGGGTGGGACTGGGTGTGGACGCCGCGGCCGGGGACGACGTTGCGGTGGGGGGGCCAGTACACCCACCATTTCCTGGTTCCCAGCGAATTCAGCGCGCAGTCCGGACCGACGACGTTCGACACGGGGACGGCGCAGTCGATGCGGAGCCACGCCACGGCCGCCTTCGCCTCGGGGGCTTGGGATCCGTGGCCGTGGCTGCGGCTCGACCTCGGGCTGCGGCGGTCCGATTTCCTGCCGGTGGGCCCCTTTTCCCGGACCGTGCCGTCGGCCACGGCGGGGGAACCGGACGCCGTGCTCCAATGGGAGCGCGGGGAGCAGGTCGCCCACCACGGCGGCTGGGAACCCCGCATCGCCCTGCGCATCCAGCGCAGTCCCGGGACGAGCTGGAAAGCCGGGTGGAGCCGCAACCTGCAGTACCTGCACCTGACCTCGCTCTCGGCTGCCTCCCTGCCCACCGACATCTGGATTCCCGCCTCCGACCGCATCGGCCCGCAACGGGGCAGCCAATGGACCGCAGGCTACTTTCGCACCTGGGGCCCCGACGGACGCTGGGAAGCCGCCATCGAGGTGTACCACAAGACCCTGGACGGCTTGGTGGAGTACCGCGAAAACGCCCGGCCCGAAGACAACGTGGGCGTGAACATCGACCAGAACCTCGTCACCGGATCCGGCACCTCTTACGGCGTGGAGAACTTCCTCAAGCGCCGCTACGGACGCCTCACCGGCTGGGTGGGCTACACTTGGAGCAAGACCGACCGGCAGTTTGCGCAGCTCAACCGCGGGCTCGCTTTCCCGGCCAAATTCGACCGAAGACACGACCTCAGCCTCGTGCTGGACTTCCGGGTCTCGGACCGCTGGACGGTGGCCGCGACCTGGGTGTACGCCACCGGCAACACCCTCACCCTCCCCGTGCAGCGCTACCTGCTCGAGGGGCGCATCGCCGAGGTGTACGGCACCCGGAACGGATTCCGGATGCCCGCCTACCACCGGGCGGACCTCAGTGTGACCTACCTCCCACCCCGCCAAAACCCCCGGTGGGAGCAGCGCTGGAACTTCAGCATCTACAACCTCTACAACCGCCTCAACCCCTACTTCATCTACTTCGCGAACACCGGGGACTGGGCCAGTGGCACCCTCGATTTGCAGGCATACCAAGTTTCGCTGTTTCCCATCCTACCTTCGGTGACCTGGAACTTCCGATTCTGATGCACGCCCTCTGGACCCTCAACCCCTTGATTTGGAAGTACAAGTGGCATTTGTTGGGCGGCATCCTGTTCATCATCCTGACCAACCTGTTCGCGGTCTATGCGCCGGCGCTCATCGGCGAGGGCGTCAACGCGCTGGGCGATGCGGAACGGGTTTGGCTTGCCCCCTTGCGCAATGAAACCCCTGAGGAACAGGTCTTTGCGCCCGATCAACCCGTCCCTGCTCTGCCCGACCTGATGGCCCGCCTGCTCCCGGAGGCGTCTGCCACGGGCGTCCACTCCCGCGAGGATGTCTACCGCTGGATGGGCTGGGTGGCCGGTTTCCAGGCGCTGCTTTACGTGGTGGCGTTCCTCATCAAAGGGGTGTTTTTGTTTTTTACGCGCCAAACCATCATCATCCTCTCCCGGCATGTGGAGTTTGACCTGAAGGCGCGCATCTTCGACCATTACCAGCGGCTGGACGCGGCTTTCTACAAAGCGCATGACACGGGGGACTTGATGAACCGAATCTCCGAGGACGTCAGCAAGGTGCGGATGTACCTCGGTCCGGCCCTGATGTACGCGTTCAACTTGTTCATCCTCATCTTGTTGGTGGTCGGTGTGATGTTGTACATCGATGTGCAGCTCACCCTCTTTGCGCTGTTGCCGCTGCCCCTGATGTCCTGGGCCATCTACCGGGTTTCCCGCACGATCCACGCCCAAAGCGAGCGGGTCCAGGAGGAGCAGAGCGGCCTTTCGAGTTTTGTGCAGCAGCACATCGCCGGCATCCGCATCCTCAAGGCCTTCGGGCAGGAGGGCGCAGCGGACGATCGGTTCCACACCGCCTCCGAGCGCTACAAGTTCCGGGCACTGGACCTGGTTCGCACCGAGGCGCTCTTCGGTCCCATCATCGTGTTGCTGGTGGGCCTGAGTACGATTCTGACCATCTACGTCGGTGGGCGCCGGGTGATCGCCGGGGACCTGGAACTGGGGCACATCTTCCAGTTCGTCTTTTACGTCAATCTCCTCACTTGGCCTTTCG
>JBIKTK010000111.1:0-5098 GCA_044348125.1 Flavobacteriales bacterium
CTGCAGTGGGGGGTCTCCTTGGGCTGGTTCGGATTGTTGCTCCTTGTTTTTTGGTGGTCGCTTTGGGGTTGGATTGCTTGGAAAAACAGCAAACCCATGTTGCTTATATTGCTTGTAATGATTTCTTTAAATGCTCTCTTTGAAAGCGTTTTAGAGTTGCAAGCGGGTGTTGTATTTGTGGTCTTTTGGTCTTGCTTTGGGTTGGCGTTGGAACCCCGCCATCCCTTCCCTTGGCCATTGGGGAATGGACGTCGGCGTGGGGATCAGGCCTTGGCTTCGTTATGAACCGGTTGGTCCTGCGTCCATCCTTTCGGTTCTCCCGAGGTTCCAGCTCTTTCCAAAGTGGCAGCTACAAAGCCTAAGAACAGGGGATGTGGAACGAGAACCGTGCTGGCATATTCCGGGTGGAACTGGCTCGCAATGAAAAAGGGATGCCCGGGAATTTCGACGATTTCTACCAAGCCCGTGCCGGGGTTGACGCCTGAAGCCCGCATGCCTGCCGCTTCGAATCGTTCCAGGTAGGCATTGTTGAATTCATAGCGGTGCCGGTGGCGTTCTTCGATTCGGGTTTGGCCATAGACCTGTGCGGCCAGGGAATTCGGAGTTATCTCGCAAGGGAATGACCCCAGACGCATGGTTCCACCCAAATTCTTGAGGGACTTTTGTTCCGCCATCATGTCGATGACCGGGTCCGGGGTGTAAGATTTGATTTCTGTCGAATGCGCTTCGGGCAAATGAAGCACATTTCGGGCAAATTCAATCACGGCGCATTGCATCCCAAGACAGATGCCGAAGAAGGGAATCCCTTGGGTCCGGGCGAAATGGATGGCCTCGATTTTCCCATCGATGCCCCGGGAACCGAATCCGGGGGCGACCAGAATGCCATGTAGCCCTGCCAACTTTTCCGAAACGTTGCGCGGGTGGATGCTCTCAGAGTGAATCCATTCGACCTGAACGTCGGTTTCCAAAGCTGCACCTGCATGGATGAGGGCTTCAGAAATGGACTTGTAGCTGTCCTTGAGTTCTACGTACTTGCCCACCAATCCCACACGAACGTGGTGTTTTGGGTGCTTGAAGCGCTGCAAGAAAGCGCGCCATTCGGTGAGGTCCGGTTCCTCTGTGTCCACCGGCAAACCCAACTTGGCCAGCACAACCTCATCAAAGCGCTCGGCACGCATCAACAAGGGGACGTCGTAAATGGTCTCGGCATCAATGCTTTGAATCACCGCATTGGGGGCTACGTTGCAAAATTGAGCCAGTTTTTGGCGGATGCCGGGCGTGAGTTCGTGTTCGGTTCGACAGACCAGCACGTCGGGTTGTACACCAAACTCGAGCAACTGTTTGACCGAGTGCTGCGTGGGTTTTGTTTTGAGTTCCCCTGCAGCTGCCAAGTAGGGGACCAAGGTCAAATGTACCACCAGGGTCTCTTGCGGACATTCCCATTTCATCTGCCGTACCGCCTCGATATAGGGCAAGGACTCGATGTCCCCGACGGTTCCACCGATTTCGGTGATGACAAAGTCGTAGTTGTGTTGTGTGCCGAGGATTTGGATGCAACGTTTGATTTCGTCCGTGATGTGCGGAATGATTTGCACCGTTCGTCCCAAGTACTCTCCCCGCCGCTCTTTGTCAATCACAGATTGGTAGATGCGGCCCGTGGTAATGTTGTTCGCTTGGGTGGTGCGCACATTGAGAAAACGCTCGTAATGGCCCAAGTCCAGGTCTGTTTCAGCACCGTCGACCGTGACGTAGCATTCACCATGTTCGTAAGGGTTCAAAGTCCCAGGATCCACATTGATGTAAGGATCCAACTTCTGGATGGTGACCGAATATCCTCGGGCCTGGAGCAAACGCGCCAGCGAAGCAGACACAATTCCCTTGCCCAAGCTGGAACTCACCCCACCCGTCACGAAGATGTACCGGCTGTTGCGGTGTGTAGAAGTTCCAGAAGCTTCCGAGGCAGAAGGTTGTGACATGGCCCGAATTCGAGGGTGGAGAATACGGGGAACAAAGGTAAGTGCATTCAGAACCCGGGAGCCTGTCCTGTGAAGAGATTGTTACAAATTGTGCGTTAGTCGGTCGATCACCTTGAACCCACTCAGAAATTCCCTTGCCACGATCCGGAACAACGTGTATCCGGGTATGGCAAACATCATGCCCACCGGACCTCCCAAGCTGCCCGCCACTGCGATGACGACAAAGATTTCCAGCGGATGGGCATTCACGCTGCTTGCAAAAACCACCGGCTGGGTGAAAAGATTGTCAATGAGTTGGGCAATTGCGTAGGTCAAACCGGCCCCCACCAAGGCACCGAAAAGCTGATCAGGCTGCGCGGCGAACGTGGCAGCCACGAGGAGCATGCCGACAGCCGTACCCGCCAAGGGGCCTACATAAGGGACCAGGTTGAAAATTCCCGCCACCAAACCCAACAAGAATGCATGCTCCGTTCCGACCAGCCACAACCCAATCGTTACCGTGGTGGTGACCAAACTGATTTGGATGACGAGACCGATGAAATATCGGCTCAGCAATGCGGTGGTGCGGTTGATGATAGAATCCACTTTGTCTTCGTAGCCATCTGGGGTAACTGCTGTGATCATGTTGCGAAACAAGGCGCCATCCTTCAGGAAGAAAAAAGACATGAACAGCACTGAGAAAAGCGCCACCGCGAGCTCACTCAGGCCAGAAAGCAGCCCAGCGAGCAAGTCGGTCACCTGGCTTTTGTTTCGCCAACGGGCCAATTCCTCCAGCACAAATTGGCTGTTGGGAATTCCCCTGCCGCTCAAATCCAATCCCCCCAGTTCTTGATCCAACCAAGTCAATCGATCCGAAAGTGTATTCTCCAACATGAGCCAGTTCATCTGCCGAACCGCTTCTGCTTGTGAGATGACCATGGGCAGAAAAATCTGAAACAACAACACAGCTGAAGCGAACATCAAAAGCAAGGTGACGCCAGCACCGACCCCCGTGGGAATGGGGCGATTTCGAATGTGAATTCTGTGAATGGCCAGCACCAAGGGCCTTCCCATGAAGCTGATGGCCACGGCCAAGAGCATGTAGGCGAGCAGGTCTCGAAAACGCCAGAGACCGTACAAGGCGATGAGCGTCCCGAGCAGACCGAGAATGGAACGCCAGGGGAGGGGTTTGTTCAGCATGCAATCCAACGGGATTTGGGAGCCACAAAGGAACGAATCCGACCGGTGTGTCGGGCGATTTGGTTCCAATTTGGGACAGAAACTTCAATTTCCAGCCAACCGGAAGTGGGCAATTCCAAAGCATGTCCCGTGAGGTAGGTGCCCAATTCACTGAGACCGGGGTTGTGCCCCACCAGGCCCAGCCATTCCTGCTCATCCGCTTGTTGTGACAACCATTTCAGCCAAGTCCATGCATCGGCAAGGTACCCATCCTCCAAACCAACCAGGGAGGTGCGCCCCAAGCCAGCGATTGCTCGGACCATTTCGGCGGTCTCCATGGTTCTCCGCGCTGGGCTGTAGGCCAAGAAACCTGATTCAGTGAATGCCGGAGCCACCTGTGTTACCACACGATGGACATCGTTCACACCTCGCGGGCTCAAAGGACGATGGAAGTCAGGGGTTGCGTAGTCTTCAGGCAACGCGTGTCCATGTCGCAGGAGGTAGAGGCTTCGAATCATGGGCCAAATATGCCGCACCCTCAGCTCATTCGCTCGCTTTTATGATGGACATAAGACTTATTTTAGTTTGGCCTAAAAAAATCCTTAACTTTGCACCATGTCATTGCCCATTCCCACCACCAGCCAAGCTGACCATTTGAAGGGAATCTTGCACTTGTCCAAGGAAACTCCTTGGGTTTCAACCAATGCCCTGGCGGCCCATGTGCAAAGCAAACCCGCATCCGTTACAGGAATGGTCAAGGTGCTGGAGAGCCAAGGCTGGGTGACCCACCGGGCCTACCGAGGAGTGGCCTTGACAGAGGATGGACGTCGCTGGGCAGTGGGCCTGGTTCGCAGCCATAGACTTTGGGAGGTGTTTCTATCGGATTGTCTGGGGTTCGCTTGGCATGAAGTACATGAGATGGCCGAGCAATTGGAGCACATCGGGCAAGGGGAACTGATCGAACGGTTGGATCGGTTTCTTGGGCATCCCCAGTGGGATCCCCACGGAGATCCCATACCCAATGCCCAGGGCGTCCTGCCTTTGCGTCAAAGGGTTTTTTCGGTGGACGATTTGCCGCACAACGCATGGGCTGAGGTGGTGGGAATGCATGATGCAAAAGATGCCTTTCTGTTGCATCTGGATGCACTGGGCATCTTTTGTGGTTTGCGTTTTCAGGTGTTGCGTTTGTTCGACTTCGATCGGTCCCTGGAAGTAGAGTATTCAGATGGAAAAAGATTTATTTGGACTACGGAAACTGCACGTAATCTGATGTTTGAATTGATTTCAATGGATCATGAATGAAGTCATAGTTTGGTTTGAATCGATGGAGCCGGTTCAGGCTGCAGCTGTCGCTACGACGGCGACTTGGTTGTTGACCGCAGCAGGGGCTTCGGTGATTTTTCTGTTTCGCGACATCAGCCGTTCCGTCATGGATGCCATGTTGGGATTCACGGGAGGGGTGATGGTTGCGGCCAGTTGTTGGTCGTTGTTGACACCTGCCATTGAAATGAGTGAAGGCGCGGGACTCATGAAGGCCTTGCCCGCTGTTCTGGGGTTTTGTTTGGGCGCTCTGTTCCTCTACGGACTCGACAAACTTTTGCCTCACTTGCACCTGAATTTTGCCAAAGACGAAGCAGAAGGGGTGGCCACGCCGTGGCACAAGAATACCCTGCTGGTGTTGGCCATCACCTTACACAACATTCCAGAGGGCCTGGCAGTTGGGGTGTTGTTCGGCGGGGCCGCATTGGGGCTGGAAGGGGCCACGGTGGCTGGTGCGCTGGCATTGGCCATGGGCATCGCCATTCAGAATTTTCCCGAAGGACTGGCGGTCAGTGTGCCCCTCCACCGAAGCGGAATGCCCCGTTGGAAAGCAGCATGGTATGGACAATTGAGCGCCATCGTAGAGCCCGTGGCCGGTGTCGTGGGGGCGTTGGCGGTCATTCAAATGCAGGCCATTTTGCCCT
>JBIKTK010000112.1:0-5052 GCA_044348125.1 Flavobacteriales bacterium
CGGAACGACAGCTCCAACCGGCCCCCGTTCATCACCCCAGGTGAAGTTCCCTTCGTGCGCAAAGGCAATTCTACGCGGATGGGCTTGTCTGGGAATACTTGCAGGAAGTCGATGTGTACCACCTTGTCGTTCACCGGGTGAAATTGTACATCTTGGATGATGCACTCCGTGGTCTTGCCGTCCAGTTCGAACTGGATGCGGTAAACTTCTGGGTTGAACACAATCCGATCGAGGTCCAACCGGGCAACGTGGAAATGCGTTTGCGAATCACCGCCGTACAGAACACCGGGAATCCGGTCGTTTTTGCGGAGGGTCGCAGCATCTTTTTTCCCTACGCTCTCACGGGGAGAGCCGCTCAATGATGCAGTTTTCATGGTATGAAAAAGGTGTAATTAATGGATCAACATTTGGGAACTGATGGAACGGTTTTCCATCAGGCAAGTCAACGCTTGGGCAAACATCGCCTCGACGGGGATGACCCGGATTTTTTCCTGGGGCATGTCCGGCTTCAGGGGGATGCTGTCCGTCACGATGAGTTCGGTGAGGCAGCTTTCCTGGATGCGGTCGTAGGCCGGGCCGCTCAGCACCCCGTGGGTGCACATGGCACGGACGGAGCGGGCGCCATGTTCCATCATCAGTTCTGCCGCTTTGGTGAGCGTGCCGGCCGTATCGCACATGTCGTCGATGAGGACGACATCCTTGTCAGTGACGTCTCCGATGACCGTCATGTTTTCGACTTGGTTTGCCACCTTCCGCTGTTTGTAACAGATGGCCATGTCGACGCCGAGTCGCTTGGCGTAGGAGTTCGCCCGCTTGGTCCCCCCGGTGTCGGGTGTCGCGATGCACAGGTGCTCCCGGTCCAACTGCTCGAGGTACGGAACGAACAGCGTGCTGGCGTACAAGTGGTCGACGGGCACCTCGAAGAAACCCTGGATTTGGTCTGCGTGCAAGTCCATCGTGATGAGCCGGTCGATGCCTGCGGCCGTGAGGAGGTTCGCCACCAATTTGGCGCCGATGGCTACCCGGGGCTGGTCTTTGCGGTCCTGACGGGCCCAACCGAAGTAGGGAATCACCGCAATGATGCGCTTGGCACTGGCCCGTTTCGCTGCATCGATCATCAGCAGCAATTCGAAGAGGTTGTCCGTCGGAGGCTGGGTGCTCTGCAGCACCACCACTTCTTGACCTCGGATCGTGTCTTCGATGCTGACTGAAAACTCGCCGTCGCTGAACCGGGTGGTGTTGACCGGAACCAGTTCCATGCCCATGGCTTGCGCCACACGGGCACCGAAGGCATGGGAAGCAGAACCAGCGAGGATTTTCATCGATTTCAGGTCAAATGACGCTCAAAAAGCGCGCGCAAATGTAATGATTTAATCACAAATTGAGCAGGCGTGTCGCGGCTCGTCCCTCATTCCGCGATGAGCTTGAAGCCCTTGCCGTGGACGTTGAGGATTTCGATGCTGGGGTCTGCCTTCAGGTGGCGGCGCAACTTGGCGATGTACACGTCCATGGAGCGGCCGTTGAAGTAGTTCGCATCGCCCCAAATTTGCTTGAGGGCAAACTGCCGTTCGAGCAGGGCGTTTTTGTGTCGGCACAGCAGGAACAACAGCTCGTTCTCCTTGGTGGTCAAACGGGATTCACCCGTTGCGTGGTGGAGCGTTTGGTTGTTGTAGTCATAGTCGAAGGTGCCCACCTTGAAATGGACCACTTCCTCTCCCGCTTCGGGCAGTGCGGCGGCACGGCGCAAAATCGCTTGGATGCGCAGGACCAACTCCTCCATGCTGAAGGGCTTCGTCATGTAGTCGTCAGCCCCCACCTTGAACCCCTCGATGGTGTCCTCCTCACTGCTCCGGGCGGTGAGGAAAAGGATGGGCAGGTGCCGGGATTCCCGGCGGATTTCCTCGGCCACTTGGAATCCATCCTTCTGGGGCATCATCACATCGAGGATCACGAAGTCGAAAGTCCCGCGGTGAAAGGCCTTGAGCCCCTCTACACCGTCCTGTGCCCACACGGTGTCAAAACCTTTGACACGGAGATAGGAGGAGAGCAATTGTCCCAGGTTGGGGTCATCCTCGCAGAGGAGGATGGAGAGGTTCTTCTTGTTCGCAGAGCTCATGGTTGACGGGGCGTTGCGTTTTTGGGCAGATAGATGATGAACGTGCTGCCCTTGCCGGATTCGCTTTCCACGTGGATGCGGCCGCCATGTTGTTCCACCACGGTTTTTACGTAGCTCAAACCGAGGCCAAACCCCTTGACGTCATGCACGTTTCCGGTGGGCACACGATACAGCTTATCAAAAACCTTGCCTAAGTGCTCTTTTGCAATGCCAATTCCGTTGTCAGCGAATCGAATTTCTACACCCTGCATGCTTTGGCGGCTCGAAATGCGGAGCAACAGGTCCTTGGGGGTGTACTTGAGGGCGTTGTCCACCAAGTTGTACACCAGGTTTGCGAGGTGGATGCGGTCGCCCTGGAGGATGGGGTCCAGGGCTTCGAGCTGGAGTTCGACCCGGCCTCCGCGCTTCACGACCTGGATTTTGACGTTTTTGATGACGTCGCGCAGGATGTCGTGGATGTTCAGCGGTTGGAAGTAGAGGCGCATTTGGCCTGAATCGGCCAAACTCGCTTGCAAGACGTTCTCGACGAGCACCCCGAGCCGGCGGTTTTCCTCCCGGATGAGGCCGATGTGGTGGTCGAGGAGGTCCGCATGGGCCCGGAGGTCCGGATCTTGGAGGGCTTCCGCCGCCAGGCCGATGGTGCTGATGGGGGTCTTGAGTTCGTGGGTCAGGTTGTTCATGAGGTCCCTCCGGATGCGGTCGATGCGCTTGTTGCGGCGGGCATCGACGGTGACCCGGAAGAGCCCCGCGGCCAGCAGGAGGAGCAACGCCCCCGACAGGACGAACTGCGGCATGATGTTCCGGACCCGGTGCAGGTTCTTCTCTGGGAAGTAGACTTTGAGATCGAAGGGGGCGATGCGCACGGAGTAGCCGGCTTCGAGGAGGTCGGCCAGGTAGGGTTCCGCCGCAGCGTCCAGCAGGACGGGCTGGCCGAAGCCGTCGAAGACCCCCAGCACCGCGGGTACCTGGACCCCGTGCTCGGTGAGTTCGGTTTGGAGCCGGGCTTCCAGGTCCAGGGCCTCCATCCGCGCCAGCATCCGTTCTTCGGGCCCGAGGGTCGCGGCGGTGAGCGCCGGAGCCGTGGGTGTGTGGGACGGCATCGCCGCGAGGTCCACTTGCAGCAGTTCGGTGGTGGGGCTGGTGAACTGTTCCGCCACCCGGCTCAGGGCGTGCTCGACATTGTCGTCAAAGATTTGGCCTTTCAACTCCATGGTCGAGCGCAGCCAGATGACCTGAATGGTGCTGATGCCGGCGAATGCGCCCACCATGATGACCACGAACCAGGGAATCCGGGACAGGGGGTTGCGGGGTTTCACAACCCAAAGATACCTTAACCTTCTCTTGACGTCCGCCGGCAAAGGGCGGCGGTACCTTCGCCCCGATTGGTCAACAGGCCAAGGCAGGTTTTGATTGCTTCTTCATCGAGGCGGGCGGGGACTTTGGCAACGGCCAGGGTCCCCGCATCCATTTCCGGAACGGCCTGCGTACATTCGTCTTCGGACCTTTTGCCCCATGATTCCCGCAGCGGTTGTAGACCAAATCCTCCAAACAGCTGTCATCGAAGAGGTGATTGGCGATTACGTGGAGCTCAAGCGTTCGGGCAATGCTTACCGGGGATTGAGCCCGTTCACCAGCGAACGCACCCCATCTTTTTATGTTTTGCCCGCGAAGGGCATTTTCAAGTGTTTCTCTTCGGGCAAGGGGGGGAGCTTGGTGAGTTTTCTCATGGAGCTGGAGAGCATCAGTTATCCCGAGGCGCTGCGCATGCTGGCGCGGAGATACAACATCGAGGTGGAGGAGCGGCCCATCAGTGCCCAGGAGCAGGAGGCGCTGTCGGAGAAGGAGAGCCTGGCCGCGGTGGTGGCCTGGGCGCAGAAGTGGTTCACGGCGCAATTGCACGAAGGCGAGGAGGGGCGGGCCATCGGTTTGAGCTACTTCGCCCAGCGCGGGTTTCGGGACGACACGTTGCGCAAGTTCCTGGTCGGGTACTGTCCGGACAGTTGGGAGCAGATGAGCCAGGCGGCGCTGGCGGCAGGGTTTGCGCCAGAGCGGTTGGTGGCGACGGGTTTGGCCCGCAAGAAGGACGACGGCAAGCTCTGGGACTTCTTCAAAGGCCGGGTCATGTTTCCCATCCGCGATGCCACGGGTCGGGTCATCGGATTCGGAGGCCGCACGCTGAAAAAGGAGGCGAACATCGCGAAGTACATGAACAGCCCGGAGAACGTGCTGTACCACAAGGGCGATGTGCTGTACGGCATTTTCGAGGCAAAGCCGGCGATTCTCAAGCAGGACCGGGTCTTGTTGGTCGAAGGGTATACGGACGTGATGGCGTTGCACCAAGCCGGGGTGGAGCATGCGGTGGCGAGCAGTGGAACGGCGCTTACGCCAGGCCAAATCCAGCTGATCCGGCGTTTCACACCGAACGTTACGGTGCTTTTCGACGGCGATGCGGCCGGGGTTCGCGCTTCGCTCCGGGGCATCGACCTCCTGCTGGAGGCGGGCCTGAAGGTGCAGGTGCTGCTTTTCTCGGATGGGGACGATCCGGACAGTTACGCCCGGAAGGTGGGGCCGGATGCGCTTCAGGCATTCCTCACGGAGCGGGCGGAGGACTTCGTGTCGTTCAAGATCCGGACGTTGCTGGGGGAGGCGGGGTCAGATCCGCTGCGCCGGGCGGAGGTGATTCGGTCGGTGGTGGGGTCGATTGCGGTCATCCCGGACAGCATCGAGCGGAGTGTCTTTGTGCAGCGATCGGCTGCGCTGCTGGGGGTATCGGAGGGGTTGTTGGTGAGCGAGGTGAACAAGGCGGTGCTTCGGCGGGCGGAGGAGCGGGAGAAGGAGGCGCAGCGGGAGCGGGCGCGGGCGCAGCGGGCGCGGGGCGGGACGGGGTCGGGCGGTGCGGGGTCGGACGGTGTGGGTGGGTCGGGATCCCGGGGGGC
>JBIKTK010000113.1:0-5045 GCA_044348125.1 Flavobacteriales bacterium
GCAAGCCGAGGCCATCGTGGAATCCGGGCTCAACCGGCTCATCGTTTCCATCGACGGCGCGACGCAGCAAACCTACCAGCAGTACCGGGTGGGAGGCCAAATCGAGCGCGTCATCGAAGGCACCCGCAACGTGCTGGCGGCCGCGCGGGGCAGGAAAGGACCGCACTTGGTTTGGCAAGTCCTGGCCGTAGGCCCCAACGAACAGGAGATTCCCGAACTCCTCCGGCTGGCCCGTTCCTTGGGCGTGCGGGAGTGCGTCATCAAGACCGCCCAGCTCGACGACCCGCGCGACGGCCATCCCCTGCTGACCCAGCGCCCCGAACTCCGGCGGTACGACCGCGGCGAGGACGGCATCTGGCGGCTCCGGAACCCCCTCGCAGACCACTGCTGGCGGATGTGGCAGGGCTGCGTGCTCACCTGGGACGGGCGCATCGTCCCGTGTTGTTTCGACAAAGATGCGCACCACACCTTGGGCACCTTCGCGCCGGGGGAAAAGACGTTTCGGGAGGTTTGGCATGGGGAGTCCTACGCCGCCTTCAGGGCGCAGATCTTCGCGCAGCGCAGCGCCATCGACATGTGCCGCAACTGCACCGAGGGCACGCAGGTCTACGCCGGCTGACCGAACCCTGCCGAAATCCGGCAACTCCCCCTACCTTCGGGGCGATGGCCTGGTTCAACAAAAACCGACTTTGGCTCAGGCCGCTCCGGAACCCGGTGCGGCTGGCCATCCCCCGGACGAACAGACCCGTCCCGGCGAAGCACCACGCCCCTTGGTACCGGGCGGCCCAACGAAGCGCCGAGACCGCCCAGCGCATCGGGCGCGCCCTGTCCGCGCGGCGAATCGCCATCCCCGTCCTGCTGGGTTTGGGGGCTGCGATTTGGCTTTTTTCCCAACAACTCGGCCAGCCCATCACCGATCCGGCGACAGGGGTGACCTCCACACCGAAGGAATTGTTGGGGGCCTTTGTTTGGACCACGCAGGCGACTTGGGCCCTGGTGGGTGTGGTGCTGCTGGTCCTGTTGCGCGACGCAGCCTACATGCTGCGCCTGAGGATTCTATCGCTGGGGACGTTGCGTTGGCGGCAGTGCTTCGACAGCATCGTCTTGTGGGAGTTTGCTTCGGCCCTGACGCCGAGCGTGGTGGGGGGGAGCGCAGTGGCCATTCTGATTCTGAATCGGGAAGGGATGCCCGTGGGGCGGAGCGCCGCGACGGTCTTTGTCACGGCTTTGATGGACGAACTGTTTTACATCTTGGCAGTGCCGGTCGTGGCCATCGGGGTGCTGGCTTCCGGCGGCGCGTTTTTCCCCACCGAGACGACCTTACCCGGCTGGGGGTCAGCCTCCCTGCCGGTGTTGTTCGGGGTGGGACTGGCCATCATCGTGGTCCTGACGACTTTGATCTTGCTGGGGGTGCTGGTAGCCCCTGTCGGAATCGGCAATGCCGTCCTCAAACTGTTTCGTTTGCCGGGGTTGCGGCGCTGGCAAGGAGCGGCCGTGCGGTGGTCGGCGGATTTGGTCACCGCGTCGCGGGCATTTCGCCAGAGCGGGTGGCGTTTTTGGGCCGGCGCCTTTGGGGCGACCAGCCTCTCATGGATGGCCCGATTTCTGACGCTCAACTTTGTATTGCTCATTTTTTACAACACCGTGCCCCATGCCGCGGTGCTGGCGCGTCAATTGGTGATGTGGGTGATCCTGCTCATCAGCCCCACACCGGGGTCGACCGGCATCGCCGAAATCCTGCTGCCCGCCTTCATCGGAGACCTCACGGGATTGGGCTACCTCGCGCTGGTCGCCGTCATCTGGCGGGGCGTCACCTACTTCCCGTACCTCTTCGCTGGGGCGCTGGTGTTGCCTGGTTGGCTGGGGCGGACTGCGCGGGGCGCAGGGCGCCGGCAGCGGCACCGTGGACCGAAGGAAGTGGCGGTGTAAATTTGGCCTTCATGAAAACCAACCATCGCCCAGGCAAGGGCACGCTCGCCGTGCATGCCGGTGTCACGCCCGACCCCTCCACGGGGGCCATCATGACGCCCATCTTCCAGACTTCCACGTATGTTCAGGAAGCGGTGGGAGTGCACAAGGGCTGGGAGTACAGCCGCAGCCACAACCCCACGCGGGCGGTGCTGGAAGCGGCCTTGGCGGAGCTGGAAAACGGGCAGTTTGGGCTGGCGTTTGCCTCCGGGCTGGCGGCCATCGACACCGTCCTCAAGACGCTGCGGCCGGGCGACGAGGTGATTGCGGGTCAAGATCTTTATGGCGGGACGGCCAGGCTCTTCCGGGTCAACACCGCGCCGATGGGCATCGTCTTCCATTTCGTGGACACGCAGGATCCGGCGCAGGTGGAAGCGGCCGTAAACGATCGGACCCGCCTGATTTGGCTGGAGACGCCGACCAATCCGATGCTCCAAATCACCGACATCGCGGCCGTGGCATCGATTGCGCGTGCCCGCGGCATCTGGCTTGCGGTGGACAACACCTTCGCATCCCCGATGCTGCAGCGCCCGCTGGAGTTGGGTGCGGACATCGTGATGCACAGCGTCACAAAATACCTCGGCGGCCACAGCGACGTGGTGATGGGCGCGCTCATCACCCGGGATGCCGAAATCGACAGCCAGCTGCGCACCATCCAGAACAACTGCGGCGCCATCGCCCAGCCCTTCGATTCCTTCTTGGTGCTGCGCGGGCTCAAAACCTTGCACCTCCGGGTGGAACGGGCCTGTGCAAACGCGCGGCGCATCGCCCATTTCCTGCGCGAACATCCGCAGGTGGGTAAGGTCTACTGGCCTGGTTTTGAGGACCATCCGGGCCATGCCATTGCTGCAAGCCAAATGGATGACTTCGGGGCCATGGTCGCATTCGAGCTGGCGAGCCAAGATTTGGAGCAGGCCCGAAAGTTCGTCGCCTCGACGCACATCTTTGCCCTCGCGGAATCGTTGGGGGGGGTGGAATCGCTCATCGAACACCCCGCAGCGATGACGCATGCCAGCGTACCGGCAGCGATCCGGCTGGAGTTGGGGATTTCCGATGGGTTCATTCGGCTTTCGGTCGGGGTGGAGGAAGCGGAGGATTTGGTCGCCGACTTGGAACAGGCGTTCCAGGGCCTGCGGCGTTGAGGCTGCCTATCTTCGGGCCATGGAAGCAGGAACGCAGTCGGAAAGAATGGCCGTGGTGGGCGCCGGGCTCGTCGGGAGTCTGTGGGCGCTGATGTTGGCCCAGCGGGGGCACGCGGTCGAGGTCTTTGAGCGGCGTCCCGACCCGCGGAGGGGGGCGGTGCCGGCAGGGCGCAGCATCAACCTCGCCTTGAGCGAACGGGGGTGGCGGGCGCTGGAACGGGCTGGGGTGGCGGAGCAGGTTCGGGACATTGCCCTGCCCATCGTGGGGCGGCTCATGCACAGTGTCGAGGGGGTGGAAACGTTTCAGCCCTACGGATTGCCCGGGGCACCCGGACGTTGGGGAGATCCGCAGTGCATCTACTCGGTGAGCCGGGCACGTCTCAACCGCCTCTTGGTGGAGGCCGCGGAGGCCCGGGGCGGGGTGAAGGTGCACTTCGGGCACGCGTGCGACGGGTTGCAGTGGGATACCCATGAGGCCCAGCTGACGTTCCGTGAACCCGGAGGCGAACGGGTGGAGGGGTCCTTCGATCGGGTGTTCGGCACGGACGGAGCCTTCAGTGTCGTCCGGGAGCGGATGCAGCGCACCGACCGCTTCGATTTTTCGCAGCAGTACCTCGGGCACGGTTACCGGGAGTTGGAGATGTCACCCGCTGAGGACGGTGGGTTCCGGATGCGGGCGGATGCGCTGCACATTTGGCCGCGGGGCGGTTTCATGCTCATGGCGCTGCCCAATCCGGATGGCACCTTCACTTGCACCCTGTTTGCCCCGTTCGCGGGGGCCCAAGGCCTGGATGCCCTCCAGGACCCGGCTGCGGCCCATCGGTTCTTTGCCGAGCAGTTCCCCGACGTCCTCCCGCACTTCCCCGATTTCGAAAGCGAGTGGGCGCGGCATCCGACCTCATCGCTGGTCATGGTCCAGTGCCATCCTTGGCACCGGGGGGACCGCGTGGTGCTCATGGGCGACGCAGCCCACGCCATTGTCCCCTTCTACGGCCAAGGCATGAACTGCGGATTCGAGGACTGCACGGTGCTGTCGCAGTTGCTGGACGAGGCCGGCAAATCGCCCGATTGGGGCGGATTGTTGGAGCAGTATACGGCGTTGCGGAAGCCGGCGGGCGATGCCATTTTGGATTTGGCCTTGCGCAATTACGTGGAGATGCGGGACCGGACCGGTGACGCCCGCTTCTTGCTTCAAAAACGAATCGAATCGCTGCTGGCCACGCGACATCCCGGGGAATGGGTGCCGCTGTACACGCAGGTCACCTTCAGCCACACGCCCTACCACGAGGCCCTGGCCGCAGGAAAACGGCAGGATGCCATCATGGCGGAGGTGATGGACCGGCCGGACATTGGGACGGTTTGGCAAGACCCGGAGGTGACCGATGCGGCCATGGCGTTGTTGCGGGCACAACGGTCCGAGCACATCGCCTGAGGCATGCTGCAGGGAATTCCATGCTCGGGCTGGGTCCGCTGGAGCACATTGCTGGCGGGGCTGCTGGCGGTGGGTGGGTTGGCAGGCCAAACCCAGCCCCTCTACGATGGCAGCGGACAAGTTTGGACCCGGACAGGCTGGGGTTTCGGCGCAGGAATGCTGGGATTGCATCCGGAACCTGCGCAGCGCGAAGGGCAATGGGTACGGAATGGCGATACGTTGCACCGTGGCGCCTGGGAGATGGCAGGACCGCTGGGGGTGGGCGGCACGGTGGCGCGCTGGCACGCATTGCCCACGCCGGTACTCATCGACCGATGGCAGGTACGGGCAGGGGTGGGATACCGGCGGGCGACGGAACGGTTTGAGGGGGTGCTGCAGGGCATGGCACCGGGCGCAGAACCGGTGGTCCTCACGGGGGATGCACGGCATCTGGTGGTCTCGGCGGGGCTGCAGGGACTGCGTTCGATCCCGCTGGGACGGGACTTTTTCCTGGACGGCATGCT
>JBIKTK010000114.1:0-5042 GCA_044348125.1 Flavobacteriales bacterium
TCGAAATCGGGGTTCCGGAATACCTGCCACTCCGTGCAAATGAGCAGTGCGTCAGCGCCATCGAGGGCCTCGAGGTGGCTGGATGCAAACGTGATGCGGTCCCCGTAACGGGCTTTGACATTGGGCATGGCTTCGGGGTCGTAAGCCACCACCGAGGCCCCTGCGTCGAGGAGCTTGTCGATCATGTAGAGGGCGGGTGCCTCCCGGATGTCGTCCGTTTCGGGTTTGAAAGCGAGGCCCCAGAGAGCGATTTTGCGGCCGGCGGTTTGGCCTGCAAAAAAATCCCGCAGGGGTTCAAACAGCACGGTTTTCTGGGTTTCGTTGATGTGCATCACACTCTCCAAGATGTGGAAGTCGAATCCCGACTCGCGGCCACTGCGGTGCAGGGCTTGCACGTCCTTCGGGAAGCAGCTGCCGCCGTATCCGATGCCCGGGAACAGGAAGCGGGAACCGATGCGGGTGTCGGTGCCGATGCCGCGTCGAACCAAATCCACGTCCGCGCCCACGCGCTCGCAGAAGTTGGCGATTTCGTTCATGAAGGTGATCTTGGTGGCGAGGAAGGCATTCGCTGCGTACTTCGTCAGTTCCGCGCTCCGCTCATCCATGAAAAGGATGGGATTGCCCTGCCGGACGAAGGGGCGGTACAGGTTTTCCATGACCTTCCGCGCCCGCTCGCTGGAGCAGCCCACCACCACGCGGTCGGGCTTCATGAAGTCGTCCACGGCGAAGCCTTCGCGCAGAAATTCAGGGTTGGAAACGATGTCGAAGTCCACCCGTGCATGGCGCCCCACGGCCTCGCGCACCTTCTCGGCGGTGCCCACGGGCACGGTGCTCTTGTCGACGATGACCTTGTAGTCCTCCATCAATTTGCCCAATTCGTCCGCCACGCCCAAGACATACCGGAGGTCGGCGGATCCATCCTCCCCCGGCGGGGTGGGCAGGGCCAGGAAGATGATCTGGGCGGATTTCACCGCTGAGGCAAGATCCGTGGTAAACGTCAACCGCCCAGCGGCGATGTTCCGTTCAAAGAGAACATCGAGATGGGGTTCGTAAATCGGGATGTTCCCCGCCTGCATGGCGGCCACCTTGGCGGCGTCAATGTCAACACAAATGACCTCGTTTCCCGTTTCAGCAAAGCAAGTTCCAGAAACCAAGCCCACATATCCCGTCCCAACGACTGCAATTTTCATTTGAAAAAAATAAAATTCTAAGCGTTTACGAAGGTAGCAATCTCTGCGCAAATGAAGGCTTGCTGTTCCGGGTTCAATTCGGTGTGCATTGGCAACGAAATCACGGTCTGTGCCAGGGCATCGCTCACGGGGCAGTGGGCGCTTTCGAAGCCCATGCCTGCGAAGGCGCGCTGCCTGTGGCCGGGGACGGGATAGTAGACGGCGCTGGGGACGCCGGCCGCAGCCAAGGCCTTGACGAGGCCGTCCCGGTCGAGGTGGGGAGCAAGGGTCAGGGTGTACTGGTGGAAGACATGGGTGCCTCGGGGATCGCGGAAAGGGGTCTGGACGCCGGGCAGGTCCTGGAGGAGGGCGTCGTAACGGTCCGCGGCAGCCACCCGGGCGGCCACGAAGGCGTCGAGGTGCCGGAGCTTGACCCGCAGGATGCCGGCCTGCAACGTGTCGAGGCGGGAGTTGATGCCCACCTCGTCGTGGTAGTAGCGCACCTTCATGCCGTGGTTCGCCAGCATCCGAACGCGCTCAGCCAGGGCATCGTCCGAGGTCATGACTGCGCCGCCATCGCCCATGCAACCGAGGTTTTTCGAGGGGAAGAAGCTCGTGGTGCCCAAGTGGCCGAGGGTGCCCGCCTGGGGGGCATCCGGCCGCCTTCCTTGCGCACCATACCAGCGGGCGGAGATGGCTTGGGCGTTGTCCTCGATGAGCGGGATTCCGGTGCGGGAGGACAGGGCGAGCAGGGCGTCCATGTCGGCGATTTGGCCAAACAAGTGCACCGGCACAATCGCCCGGGTCCGCGGGGTGATGGCGGCCTCAACCTGCGCGACGTCGATGTTGTACGTGTCGGGATGAACGTCCACCAGCACGGGCTTTGCGCCCAGCAATGCGACGACTTCGATGGTCGCAATGAAGGTAAAACCGGTGGTGATGACCTCATCGCCGGGGCCCACCCCCAGGGCCATCAGGGCCAGCTGAAGCGCGTCGGTTCCGTTCGCGCAGGGAATGATGTGCCGGGCGCCAGTGTAGGCCGCCAGTTCGGTGGCGAAGGCATCCACGTCCGGCCCTTTGATGTAGGCACCGCCGTGGCTGACGGCCAGCAGGGCCGCATCGAGTTCGTCCTGGATGCGCGCATGCTGCCCCACCAGGTCCACCATTTGAATCGGATTCATGAGGCCAAATTTATTCCCCAAATGCTCCGCAACGTGGTGCTTACCTTCGCGGCCATGAGCCGTCTGATTCGCTGGGGCCTTGGGGCCTTGATTTTGCTGGCAGGGACTGCCGGGCCTTCGGCAGGGCAGGGTTTTCGGAATGTGCGGGACAGCGCGCTGGTGGCGCCCCATTTTCACGTACACGGGGGGATGGGGGTGCCGACCGGGGCGTTGGCGACGCGTTTCGGTTCGGGGGGGACTTTTGGGGCGGGTTTTCATGTCAAGGAGCGCAGCGGTTGGATGTGGGGGGTCCAGGGGACGTGGTTTTTCGGAGCGCCGGTCAAGGAGCCCGGCTTGCTGGGCAACCTGTTGACCCCAGCGGGGGAACTCATTGACAACGAGGGCCAGGTGGCCTTCGTTACGCCGAGTGGCCGGGCCGGGGTCTTCTCGGCCGAGGTGGGGCGGGTCTTTCGGACGCCGGGGATGCGGGCGAATGCGAATTCGGGCTGGTTGGTGAAGGCGGGTTTGGCATCCATTCACCACCGGGTTCACTTTGAAAACACGGAAAACGAAATCACGCAGTTGTCGGAGCCGTATCTCGCGGGCTACGACCGCCTGACCTGGGGCATCGGTGGGACGGGGTTCGCGGGCTACTGGCACATGGGTTCGTCCGGCCGGGTGAATGCGTACGCAGGGTTGTCGGGATGGTGGGGCCGCTTGGAAAGTGTCCGGCCCATCAACTTCGATACGGGGCAGGCCGATGCGCCCCGTCGCCTCGATGGCATGGTGGGGCTGCAGGCGGGTTGGGTGTTTCAGATTTACAAGCTCGGGGTCAAAACGCATTGGCGGTGACGCATTCGAGCGCAGGTGTACCCGCCCGCAGGGTCTGGATCGCCGCCCGCTGGGTCTGGATCGTTCTGACTTGGGCGGCATACCGGCTGGCCCTGCTCACTTATGGAGGCATATTGGCGGTGGCGGCCTGGTTGGGGAACCGGCGGGCGCGGGCTTGGTGGCACATGCGGGAAGGGGGGGAGGCCGCTTTGGCGGCGGCGACGGACCGTTTGGCGCCGGGAACGGCCTGGGCCTGGTTTCACTGCGCCTCGTTGGGGGAGTACGAGCAGGCCCGGCCGGTGATGGAGGCGTACCGGGCTTTGCGTCCGGAAGACCCGATTCTGTTGACGTTCTTTAGTCCATCGGGATGGGAGCCCCTCGCCGCCCGTCGGCCCGCCTGGTGGCAAACGGGGGACCATTTGGCGGCGGTACCCTGGGACGTCCCCCGGGCGTACCGCCCGTGGCTCCGGGCACTGGGACATCCGCACATGCGCTTGCGATTTCTGGCCTTGAGCAAGTACGAGGTTTGGCCTGACCAAATGCGCTACCTCCGCAGGGCGGGCATTCCGACGGCGGTTTTTGCGGCCTACCACCCCGCCGGTGCCTGGCCTTTGCGACCGGTTTCCGGGCTCCTCCATGCCGCTTGGTGCGGCTTCGACCGGATGCTGGTCCAAGACCCCGGTACCGCCGAACGCTGGCGGCACCGGGGGGTCCCAGCCCAAGCCGTTGGGGACCCCCGGGCCGATCGGGTGATGGCCATCGCCAACGGTCCGCCCCCCACCGGTCCGCAGTGGGCGGCCGCCGTCCGGTGGGTGGGAACGCGCCGCTGTCTCGTCGCGGGCAGCACCTGGGCCGCCGAGGAACGGGCCCTAGCCGAGCTCGGCTGGCTCCCTGGCGCCGGCCGCTGCTGGATCTGCGTGCCCCACGAGGTCCACGCTGCCCACATCAATTCGCTCCTCGCCCTCCTCACCGCCCAGGGCCTGCGCTGGACCCGTTGGTCCCAACTCGCCGCCCCCGCCGCCCCCGTCTCAGAAACCGAAGTCCTCGTCGTGGATGCCGTGGGTTGGCTGGCCTCCCTGTACCGGCTGGGCCACGTCGCGCTGGTGGGAGGCGGTTTCGGCAAAGGCGTCCACAACACCCTGGAACCCGCCGCCCACGGCCTCCCCATTGTGACCGGCCCACGCATCGAGCGTTTCCGGGAAGTCCAAACCCTACAATCACTGGGCGCCCTGCAATCGGCATCCCGGCCTGGGGATTTGGCCTCCCTCGTCAAAACCCTGCTCGATGACCCGGAACTTGCTGCCCGGACGGGCAACATCGCCCGCTCCTGGGTCGTAGCGAACACCGGCGCTGCCACCGCCATCGCCTCGACCCTCGCTGCCCTGGCATCTCGCAACAAGTGACCACCCGGTCAATTGCGTTATCTTCGGCCCGCCGTTGCATACGGTGGCTGCCTGGATGGTGGAATGGTAGACACGACAGACTTAAAATCTGTTGGCCCGAACGGGCCGTGCGGGTTCAAGTCCCGCTCCGGGTACTAAGAAAAGCCAGTCAATCGACTGGCTTTTTTGTTTTTTACCCTGTATTTCGGATCAAATCACATCGATCACAGTTAAGGATATCGAAAAAATGCAAGACTTTATAGATCAAGCAAATAAAAATGGTACAATTCTTCTCGACAAAGGACGGTGTCAGTTTTGTTGAGCGGACTATCAAAAGGGCATCTTTGAGTGTATGGACAATTACAATAATGGGATCCAGTTTTTGGATTTTAATAATTCTGAACATCACATTTCAAGATTTTTAAGTGTTGATGCTCATGCTTTGCAACATCCAGAAATTCACGGACGGTGGAGCAATCATTTCCATCTGACCAGGTTGA
>JBIKTK010000115.1:0-5010 GCA_044348125.1 Flavobacteriales bacterium
GTCATCATCAGCGCGGAGATGGCCTCGTGGCCCACCCCCTGCACCAGGCTGTGCTCGAGGGCGTGGCTGAAGGGGCCGTGCCCGATGTCGTGCAGCAAGATGGCCGCGCAGACGCCCCGTGCCTCGACCTCCGTGATTTCGACCCCACGCTCCCGCAAGGCATCCACGGCCTCCTGCATCAGATGCATCGCCCCGACGGCATGGTGGAACCGGTTGTGCACCGCCCCGGGGTACACCAGGTGCGACAAACCCAACTGGCTGATGCGGCGCAACCGCTGGACGAAGGGATGGTCCATGAGGTCCAGCAGGAGCGGATGCTTCAGCGAGATGAACCCGTAGACCGGGTCGTTTAGGATTTTGTGTTTGTTTGTCACTTTCCAGGATGTCGGGTAGCCCGCAAGTCCCGTTAACTTGGGACGGGATAGCGTCTGCAAGATAGCAGGCTACCCGCCCAACTGAATGCCATGAACACACCCCGCGCCGCACACATCCTCTGGGCCGACGACGAAATCGATCTCCTGAAGCCCCACATCTTGTTTTTGGAGGCGAAGGGGTTCCGCATGACGGCGGTGAACAGTGGTCGAGATGCGCTGGAGGCGTTGGGCCAGGAGGTATTTGATTTGGTCTTCCTGGACGAACAAATGCCCGGATTGGGCGGCATCGAAACGCTGCAGGAAATCAAACAGCGGCGCCCGCACCTCCCGGTGGTGATGATCACCAAGAGCGAGGAGGAGCACATCATGGAGGAGGCAATCGGCTCAAAAATAGCGGATTACCTCATCAAGCCCGTCCACCCCAGCCAGATCCTCCTCTCCGTCAAGCGCATCCTCGAAGGGAAGCGGCTCATGAGCGAGCAGGCGATGTCCGCCTACCAGCGGGAGTTCCAGAGCATCACGATGCAGCTCATGGGACGCATGGACATGGCGCAATGGTTCGGGCTCTACGAAAGGCTCATCCGTTGGAAGCTGGAGCTGGCGCAGCAGGAGGACACCGGGATGCAGGACGTCCTGGAGAGCCAGTTCTCGGATGCGGACCGGCAATTTGCGCGGTTTGTGCAACAGCATTACGGGGCGTGGATGCAGTCCCCGGATGCCGAGGCGCCCACGCTGTCGCACCGGTTGCTCCCCGAGCGGCTGCCCCGAACGCTCGAGGAGGCCGGAGACCGTCCGGTCTACCTCGTGGTCATCGACAACCTGCGGATGGACCAGTGGAAGATCATCGAACCCCTGCTCCTCGAGCGGTTCCGGGTGGTCCGGGAACAGCCCTACCTCTCCATCCTGCCCACCGCCACCCACTACGCCCGCAACGCGCTCTTCGCCGGCCTCGCACCCGCCGACATCGCCCGGCTGTACCCGGACCTCTGGGTCAACGAGGACCACGAGGGCAGCCGCAACGCCCACGAGCACACCCTCTTCGACCGGCTCCTCCAGCGCCTCGGCATCACCGGCAAACACAGTTACCACAAGGTAGCCCAGCAACAAGCCGGGCGCAAGCTGGTCGAGCAGTTCCACACCACCCGGGAGAACCGGGTCACCGCCATCGTATACAACTTCGTGGACATGCTCTCGCACGCACGCTCTGAGATGGCGGTTATCAAGGAGTTGGCCGATGACGACGCCGCTTACCGTTCCTTGACCCTCACTTGGTTCGAGCACAGTTCCTTGCGGGAGTTGTTAGACCAAATGGCCCAGCAAAAGGCCCGGGTCATCATCACCACCGACCACGGCACCATCCGGGTCGAACGTCCGGTCTCCATCCAAGGGGAACGCAGCACGAACCCGAACCCTCGGTACAAGGTGGGGCGCAAACTGGGGTACGACCCCAAAGATGTGTTCGAAGTGACCGACCCCGAGAAGATGGGGCTGCCCAGGCCCCAAATGAGCGCCTCGTATGTGTTCACCCGGGAGCGGGACTTCTTCGTGTACCCGAACAACCACAATGCCTTCGTACAGATGTACCGGGACACCTTCCAACACGGGGGCATTTCGCTCGAGGAGATGGTGGTGCCTTGGGTGGAATTGGATGCGCGATGAGGGATTGGGAGGAGGTTTGGCGTGCCGTCAACGTGCCGTTGGAGCGGGTGGACGCAGTGGCAGTGGACCTGGGGGAACGGCTTCCGCGGGAGGGCGTGGTCGCTTTGGAGGGTGGCATGGGCCTAGGCAAAACGACTTGGGTCCGGGCGATTTGCCGGTCGTGGGGCATTCCAGAGGGAGTGGCGAGTCCGACTTTTGGTTTGGCCCACACCCACCGAACGGCAGATGGGCGGACGGTGCACCACCTGGACCTGTACCGGCTTCGGGACGAAGGAGAGGCTTGGGACTTGGGGCTCGAGATGTACTTCGAGGCCCCGGCGCTCTCCCTGGTCGAGTGGCCCGAGCGGGCAGGGCCGCTGCTTCCGCCCGACCATTGGGTGCTCCGCATCGCGGGCTCACCCGCCGGACCGGACCACCGGACGCTCACCTTGTACCGACCCCGAGACTGAGCGGCCCAACCGACGAACTTGGGGTGCTGAGTTTGGCCCAGGATGCGTTACTTTGGGGTCATGGACGGTACACGATCAGGCATCAAGTCGCTGGCCCGCGAAGCGTCGCTCCTCCCGCAGGAAGAGTTGCTGCTGGCGCCCCAGCGTGGGAAGGAGTTGGTCATCGGCATCCCCAAGGAGGACAGCCTCCAGGAGAAGCGGGTCGCCCTGGTGCCCGAGGCGGTGGCCCTGCTCGTCGCGCGCGGTCACCAGGTCCTCGTTGAGACGGGGGCAGGCGAACAGGCGCACTATGCCGATGCGGACTACAGCGAGGCGGGCGCGCGCATTGTCTACGACCGGCGCCAGGCTTTCCAAACGAGCACGGTCATCAAGGTCGAGCCCCCCTCGCTCGAGGAGGTGGCCCTGATGGGACAGCGTCAAACCCTCGTGAGCGCCCTGCAACTGAGTGTCCAGCAGGATGGTCTACTGGCCGCCCTGGCCGCCAAGAAAACCACGGCCATCGCGTGGGACTTCATTCAGCACGACAACGGCATCTACCCGCTTATCCGAGCCATGGGGGAGATCGCGGGCAACACGGCCGTCCTCGTGGCGGGGGAACTGCTGGCGGGTCCCGATGGCCGGGGCACCATGTTCGGCGGGGTCTCCGGGGTGCGCCCTTCGGAGGTGGTCATCATCGGGGCAGGCACCGTGGCGGAGTTCGCCACCCGCGCCGCCCTCGGCCTCGGTGCTTCCGTGAAGCTCTTCGACAACAGCCCACACCGGCTCATCCGGCTGCAAAACGCCATCGGCCAACGGCTTTGGACTTCCACCCTCCAGCCCTCCGTCCTCCAGGATGCCCTCCGCACGGCCGATGTCGCCATCGGAGCCATCCGCGGCAGCGGCCAGCGGTCCCCCATGGTCATCTCGGAACCCATGGTGGCCGGCATGCGCAGGGGCTCCGTCATCGTCGATGTGACCATCGACCGAGGTGGCTGCTTCGAAACCAGCCGGGTCACCTCCCACGAACGCCCCACCTTCATTGAAATGGGGGTCATCCACTACTGCGTGCCCAACATCCCCTCCCGGGTCAGCCGGACCGCGTCCAAGGCGCTCAGCAACATCCTGGCGCCTTTGTTGATCGAGTTTGGCCTGGACGGTGGCGTCGAGTCTTCCGCCCGCCAAAACCGGGTCACGCGCTCCGGCATCTACATGTTCAACGGCACGCTCACGCATGCGGGCATCGCAGCAGAACTGGGCATGCCGCACAAGGACCTCGAACTGCTACTCGCTGCACTCTAACCGCGCGGCTGCGTCACGCAGAGACAGGAGACCTGGCGCAGCTGCACTGCGCCGAAACAAGAAATAGGAGATGGGAAATGGGAGATGGCAGATGTAGCGCGACTGCGTCGCGCGGAGACCGGAGTTGACCGCAACGCTATGACGTGAAATCATTGAACATGCGACAATGAAAACAAACATATTTCTATATCTAGCCACCATTGCCCTTTTGACATCGTTCAACGGACAGACCTCTTATCAAAAAGGAAGCACAGACCCGTTTACAAAAGGTGACACGGTAAAAACACTTGGCAGTAGCATAATGGTTGTTTATCAAGACAAGAAAAATATTTATTGGTTTGGCAGTTGGGAAACGGGGGTGTATAAGTATGATGGAACGACATTGATTAATTACACCACAAAACATGGCTTGCCAAACAACAGAATTGACGAAATCAAAGAGGATAAATCTGGCAACTTATACTTCATTGGTTGCCATCCGAATTCTACAATAGCTAAATTTGATGGGCAAACATTTACTACAATTTCAGCAATCAGTAGCAATGACTGGAAACTTCAAGCCGATGATTTGTGGTTAAGGAATTCTTTTCAAACTGAAAAAATATACCGGTTTGACGGCAATAACTTTTACGAATTAACATTGCCAAAGCCACCTGAATTTTCCAATCCTTTTGAAATCTACAGCATCTATAAGGACCGGAAAGGAAACATTTGGTTCGGGACAAATCCAGTTGGAGTTTGCCGTTACAATGGGAAATCATTTGAGTGGATCACCGAAGAAGATGTAACTGAATTTCGCGATGAGGGAGCAAACGGAGTTCGTTCCATTGCCGAAGACAAAAATGGCGACTTCTGGTTCAACACCGAAAACCGCTATGGTATATACGACAGCATAACACTTAAAAGCAATAGATTTTACACAAGACAACCAAGCATCGGCAGTTTAGATGGAAAAAAGGATAGCCATTTGAACGAGTTTCTATCAACAGCAATAGACTGCGAAAACAATTTGTGGTTTGTAACTTATCGCAATGGCGTTTGGAAATACGATGGGATAAGAATTACGCACTATGCTGTTCAAGCCCATTCAAAAGACATTACGTTATTCAGCATTTACAAGGACAACAATTGCGACCTATGGCTTGGAACACACGAAAATGGCGCATATAAATTCAATGGGGCGTCATTTGAAAAATTTGCACCATGACGAATAACAGAAGAGCGACCGCTAACACACGTTTTGCATCATG
>JBIKTK010000116.1:0-5006 GCA_044348125.1 Flavobacteriales bacterium
ACATGATGATGCACTCCGGTGCACGGGGGTCCAAGGAACAGATTCGCCAGTTGTCCGGCATGCGGGGTTTGATGGCCAAACCGCAAAAGTCCAGTGCTACGGGCGGTCAGGACATCATTGAGAACCCCATTCTGTCGAACTTCAAGGAGGGACTCTCCATTTTGGAGTACTTCATTTCGACCCACGGGGCGCGGAAAGGTTTGGCCGACACGGCACTGAAGACGGCGGATGCCGGTTACCTGACCCGCCGTTTGGTAGACGTGGCCCAGGACGTCATCGTGACGGAGGAGGACTGCCTGTCCTTGCGCGGTGTCATCGCGACGCCGTTGCGTAAGAACGACGAAATCATCGAGGGCATCGGTGACCGGATCGAAGGCCGTGTGACGGTGAATGACATCGTGCACCCCGTCACCGAAGAGGTGATGGTGGCGGCAGGCGAGGAGATCACGCCCTTGAAGGCCATCGACATCGAGAAGGCCGGCGTGGACGAAGTCGAAGTACGTTCGGTGCTCACTTGCGAGTCGCCGGTCGGCGTCTGCGTGAAATGCTACGGCCGCAACCTCGCCACCGCACGGATGGTGCAGGTAGGGGAGGCCGTCGGCGTCATCGCGGCACAGTCCATCGGCGAACCGGGAACCCAGCTGACCCTGCGGACCTTCCACGTGGGCGGTACGGCATCGAAGATTTCGGACGAAAGCCAAATGACCGTCAAATTCGACGGTGTCGCAGAAATCGACGACCTGCGCGAAGTCATCCGGATCAACGCCGAGGGCGAAAAGGAGCACGTCGTGGTTTCTCGTTCGGCCGAGTTCAAGGTCATCGATCCGGAGACCGGAATCGCACTTTCGACCACGGTTTTGCCTTACGGTTCGACCTTGACCAAGTTCTCAGGAGACAAGATCGCCAAGGGCGACTCGATTTGCTCTTGGGACCCTTACAACAACGTCATCATCAACGAAGAAGCGGGCCATGTCCGTTTCGACATGATCGAAGAGGGCATCACCTACCGCGAGGAGTTGGACGAGCAGACCGGCTTCCGCGAAATCGTGATCACGGAAACCAAGGACAAGCGCAAGAACCCGGCGATTCTGATTGTTTCGACCAAGGGCGAAGTGCTCAAGACGTACTCGGTGCCGGTGGGAGCCCACTTGGCCGTGAAAGATGGCGTCAAGGTAGGTGTAGGCCAAATCCTCTGCAAAATCCCCCGCGTTGCTGGCAAGTCGGGTGACATTACGGGCGGTCTGCCCCGCGTTACCGAATTGTTCGAAGCACGGAATCCGTCGAACCCGGCGGTTGTGGCTGAGGTGGATGGCATCGTTACGTACGGAAAGATCAAGCGTGGCAACCGGGAAATCACGGTGACGTCGCGGGTAGGTGAGGAGTACAGGTACCTCGTTCCGCTGTCGAAGCACATCTTGGTGCAGGACAATGACTTCATCCGTGCGGGCATGCCGCTGTCGGATGGTGCCATCACCCCGACGGACATCTTGGACATCATGGGCCCAACAGCCGTTCAGGAGTACATTGTGAACGAGATTCAGGATGTCTACCGACTGCAGGGTGTAAAAATCAATGACAAGCACTTCGAAGTGATTGTCCGTCAGATGATGAAGAAGGTCATTGTAGAGGAAGGGGGGCACTCGCGCTTCCTGGAGAATGCGGTGGTCGAGAAGGCGGACTTCCTCGAGGAGAACGACCGGCTCTTCGGCATGGTGGTCATCAAGGATGTGGGCGATGCGGAAGATCTGCGTCCCGGCAAGATGATCACGGCCCGTCAACTGCGCGACATCAACAGCTCTCTGCGCCGCAGGGACCTCCGTTTGGTGGTCGCAGAGGATGCAGTACCCGCTACGGCCCGTCCGTTGTTGCAGGGAATCACGCGTGCTTCGCTGCAGACGAAGTCCTTCATCTCGGCAGCGTCCTTCCAGGAGACGACCAAGGTGTTGAACGAAGCTGCTGTCGCAGGCAAGCAGGATATGTTGAGCGGTCTCAAGGAGAACGTCATCGTGGGTCACTTGATTCCAGCGGGTACGGGCACCCGGGCCTTCCTTCACAACAAGGTGACTCCTGTGGGGTCAGCCGTGGAGAGCGTCGAGACGACGATGGTCTGAGCCGTTGGCGTGAGCCCATGGCACGGGGGCAACCGAGTCCCAGAGAAAGAAAAAAAGGGGCGGCCGCAAGGACCGCCCCTTTTTTTGTGCCGGGAAGGAGGGGGCCTGCCTCAGTCGTCGGCTTGCCCGATGGCGCGGGCCGCCGCGTCGGCGGGGTTGGCGACAACAGCCTCCCGGGCGGAACCGTCGGGGAGACCGCAGAAACCGAAGAGACACTTGTCTTTGATGATTTGGTCTACGAAGTCCGGAACCATCGATTCCCAACCGCTGTGGCCCGCCTTGATGAGACGGAGGGCCTCCGTGCTGAAAATGTTGAGCACTGCGGGATCGTAGTCCTCGATGTCCACGATGCGCTTGTTGAACCGGAGGTACTCCAGCAGCGGCTGCATGCGCGGATGCACGGGCGTGTTCGTCGACGTCCACAGGGCCCCAGAAGAGGGATCGAGCCAGGGGTACAGGTAGATCTTCAGGTCGCGGGAGAACAGGATGCCGAAGGATTCCAAGATGCCTCCGTTGAGATCCCGGTAGTACTTCTCGTTGAAAATCTCCGCCAACACATTCGCCCCCAGGATGATGCCCATGCGCTTGGTCGAGTGCCGGGAGAAGAATTCCACCAGTTTGTAGTACTTCTGGTAGTTGGAGATGAGGACGGTTTGGCCGATGGAGCAGAGGATGTCCGCCCGATCGAGGAAGTCTTGTTCGTCGATGTCTCCTCCTGCGCTCAGGTTGTTGAGCGTGATTTCGAAGAGGACTTGGAGGTTGTCCGGGTCGACCTTCGATTCCTGCTTGAACCTGCGCAACCCTGTGGCAATCATGTCGATGTTCACCTTGGTGACGGGCCGGAAAGAACCCCGGATGGCGAGGATGTTCTTCTTGTACAGGACATCCGAGGCCTGCAGGTTGCGCCCATCCGGGGAGAAGATGACCGCGTCGGTCATGCCGTTCTTCACCAGTTGCAGGGAGAGCAGGCGGTTGTCTACGTCGGCAAAATCCGGCCCATTCATCTGGATCATGTCGATCTCCACCTGGCTGCGGTCCAGCTCGTCGTACAACGATTGGAGCAGGTCCTTGGGCCGCTTGTGGAGGAACATGCATCCGTAGAGCAGGTTGACTCCGAGGATGCCCGTGGTTTGCTGCTGGAGCAGGGCATCTTGTTCGTGCAGGCGGGCGTGCAAGATGACTTCGCTGGGCGGGCGGTTGGGGGCCGTCTGAAACTTGACGCCCATCCAACCATGTCCCTGGATGGTCTTGTGGAAGTTGATGGTTGCCACCGTATCCGCGAACGCGAAGAACATCTTGTTCGGGTGGGCTTTTCGGTCCAAACGCTCCAAAATCAACTGGTACTCATAGTCGAGCATCTTGACCAACCGCGCCTCGCAAACGTAACGACCCTTGTCCTCCTTGCCGTAAATGGCGTCCGAGAAGTCCTTGTCGTACGCAGAAATCGCCTTTGCAATGGTACCGGATGCACCGCCGGCGCGGAAGAAATGGCGCACCACCTCCTGCCCCGCACCGATTTCTGCAAACGTGCCGTAGATGTCCTGGTTGAGGTTGATGCGCAGCGCCTTTTGCTTCGCGGAGAGGATGACGCGGTTCGGATCCACGGTCAGAGGGATTGGTTAGGCCAAATTTACAACTTCCCCACGCACCGCAGGATGTACCTTCGCTGGATGCGGCTGGGTTTGGCTTTTTTGGGTACAGGTACCTCGCAAGGGGTTCCGCTTATCGGATGTGGTTGTGCGGTTTGCACCTCCACGGATCCGCGGGATGCCCGTTTGCGGACGTCGGTGATGTTGACGCTGGGGGAGGGGATTTTTGTCATCGACAGCGGTCCGGATTTTCGTCAGCAGATGCTCCGCATGGGGGTGCGTCGGCTGGACGGCATTGTGTACACGCACGAACACAAGGACCACGTGGCGGGGATGGATGATGTTCGGGCGTTCAACCACCTGAACGGAGGGGACGTCAGGCTCTTCGTGACGGAGCGGGTGGAGGCGGCGCTCCGGCGGGAGTTCCACTATGCTTTTTCGGACGATCCCTACCCGGGGGTCCCCCGGGTGGCACCGCACCGAATCGACGATTCCCCTTTTCAACTGGGCGGCGCGGCCTGGTGGCCGCTGCCTCTGCGCCACCTGTCCCTCCCGGTCCTGGGGTTCCGGGTGGGAGGACTGGGTTACGTCACGGACGCCAATGCCCTCGAGCCCCTCGCTTGGGAGCGCCTTGCGGGAGTTGATACGCTCGTGATCAATGCGTTGCGCCGTACTCCCCATCCCTCCCACTTCACGCTCGACGAGGCGCTCGAGGTCATCCGCCGCGTGGCGCCACGCCGGGCCTACCTCACCCACCTGAGTCACCAGATGGGGCGCCACGCGGACCTCGACCTCGAACTCCCCCCCGGCGTCTTCGTCGCCTACGACGGCCTCCAGATCGAGGTCGAGGGTCCGGACTGGCGTCCGGAGGAGGTGGTCCGAGGGTTCGATGGCTAGCCGCCGCCGCCGCCACAGCTGCGCCTCACGTTGTTTTGCTCTGAATTGGAATTCCGGGACTGCCGGGCCGATATTGCGTGCCACAATTCCAACCCCCAGAACCGATTTCCCGCGCGGAGCGCGGAATTTCCCATCTCAGCGCGCGGAGCGCGCGAATCTCATGACCCCATGCCCCTCCCGACCCGATGGATTTTGAACGGGGTGCTGATGCCCCTGTCGCGGCTGCCGGCACCGTTGATGTACGCGGTGTCGCGGGGTTTGGCTTGGGGGCTCGGGTCGGTGGTAGGGTACCGGAGGAAGGTGGTGGAGACCCAGTTGGGCCGAGCTTTTCCGGCGTGGGGGCCGGGGGAGGTGCGGGCCGTTTCGCGGGCTTTTTACCGGAATTTTGCGGACATCGTGGTGGAGTCGG
>JBIKTK010000117.1:0-5005 GCA_044348125.1 Flavobacteriales bacterium
CTGCGTTCTGTGCGTTGGTGGTCGCTGTCAGCGCGGAGAACCCCAATAGGACGCAGGCTGCGAAAAAAGGTCGCATGGCGGTGAAAATTTGGCTTAATATACTGAAAACAAGCCGTTCTCCAAAAAAATTAACCTTCGTGCAAGGTTCCCATCCGACCGAGCTGAAAATCCCGGATGGCTTCCTGGATTTCGTGGGGCTCGGTCATCACAAAGGGGCCGTGGGAGACGACGGGCTCTTGGAAGGGGGCGCCGAGGAGCAGGAGGACCCGGGCGTCCTCGGTGCAGCGCAGGCGGAGCGGGGCGTCCCCGTCCCGGGGTTCGAGGGTGGGGTCGATGACGGCGAGGTCCTTGCCGGTGAAACGGGCGTCGCCGATTTCCACCGTGCCGTCGAGCACGTAGGCCCCTCCCAGCCACCGGGAGGGCATGGGGATGTCGATTTGGGCGCCGGCGGACGCCGTCATGTTGGCGATCCGCATCGGGTGGTGGGCTGGGATGGGGGAGGTGTGGGCGCCCCAGGTTCCTTGTACCAGGGCCACCGTCCAGCCCCCTTCGGTCCAGGTGGGCGTGGATTCGCGGGAGAGGGGTCGGTAGGCCGGCGCCTCCATTTTGTGGGCCCGTGGGGTGTTCACCCAGAACTGGATGAACTCGATGTATCCGCCTTCCCAGGCCAAACCCGCGTCCGGCCGCTCGCTGTGCACGACCCCCGAGCCGCTGTCCATCCACTGGGTGCCACCCGCCTCGACGATGTGGTCCTGTCCGGTGCTGTCCCGGTGCCGGACCGCGCCGTGGTAAATGCACGTCACCGGACTGAAACCCCGGTGGGGGTGCGGTCCTACCCCCACTTCGCGCTGGGTTTGGCCTCCGGGCAGAACATCCTGCCAATGGTGCAACAGCAGGAAGGGGCCCAACCGATCCAGCCCCGGCGCGGGCAAGGGCTGCTCCAGCCAGTGGCTTCCCATCAGGACCCGGCGCGCAGGCACGCGGCGCACCGGCCGGTGGTCCACGTGGTGGTTGAGGTTCATCTCCATGCAGCGATTATCTTTGCAGGCGAAATTACGAACGATGAAACTCCTCTTGACTTCCGCAGGCCTGCTGGCCACCCTCTTGCAAGCGGGTTGCGGTTCCAATGGATCTGGCGATGCAGCGGCTGCTGCCGATCCCGATGCTGCGCTGAAAGAAGCGGCCTGTGCATGCCTTCAGGAAATGGATGCTGTTGTGGCGGATTTGATTGCCACGGGGCAGAAGGAGAATTGGGAGGCCCGCCGGTGGAACGAAGAATTGGGGGCCCGCACCGTCCCTTGTGCAGTGCGCAAGGAATCTCACGAGGAGACGCTGAAGTGGATTGAGTTCCAGCAGGCGTGTGAGGCGTACCCGGCTTACAGTGAGAAGCTCGCAGTCGTGAGCCAGAAGCTGCAGGAGTTTCGCGCCAGCGAGACGGAGCCGGTGCAAAACATGGGGGAGGTGACCGGCGGTGGCGGGGCGAAAGAATTGCTGGACCAGCTCGCCGGCAAATCAGGCGGAAACGGCAAGTCCGGCTCGGGTCAGTAACCCGGGGCCCTTCACGCCTGGCTGCCCGGTTCGTTCTCGAGCCCGAGCTGCGCCAGCATTTGCTGCACCTCAGACCGTGTGGCCGTCAACTTGCCCTGGCAGTGCTGAAGCAGAGCATGGGCACGGTGGATGCGGTGGGTCAGGGAATCGATGGAGACGTCCGGTTGTGAGAGGCCATCGACGATGCCGCGCAGTTCCGACAAAGCCGCATCAAATCCTTCGGGGAGCTCCTGCGTGGGCTCGGTCGTGGGTGTGTTTTTCTTGCTCATGGTGTTTCGTTCAGAGGAGAGGGTTGCTGGGGCACGTACCGAGTGGCGTGCGCGGCCGCAACAGTAGCTTCCAGCCAGCCCGTGTGCAATTGTACCTGGATGAGCGTCTCGGCGGCCACTTGCTCCGCATGGCGGATGGGAACGCCATCCTGCCAAGCAATGCTGAAGCCGCGTGCCAAGGTGTGGACAGGGTCCAAGGCATGGACGGTTCGCTCCAGTTCCAGCAGGCGCCGGCGTTCCGATTCCACGGCACGTTGGGCGGCTTGTTGGAGCTGACTTTGTAACCCCAAGAGCATGTCCTGGGCTGCATGAAGCCTGGCCGTACTGCGTTCTTGCACCGTCGTTCCGGCATGCTCCAGCCGGAGGGTGGCCGTGTCCAGCCGATGCTGGGTGGCCTGTCCCAGCGCTTGGGTGACGTTGCGCAATTGCATCTCCCGCCGACCCAGCGCGTGCTCGGCGGATTGGGCCAAACGTTGGGTGGCATGTTGCAACTCCGCGAGCAAACCCTCGGAAATGCGCAGGATGCGTTGAGCAGTCTCGGTGGGTGTTTTGCAGGCGGTATGCGCCACGGCATCGGCCAACACAAAGTCGCTCTCGTGGCCGATGCCTGTCCAAACCGGCACCAAGCAGCGTGCGAGTCGCAAGCATACCTCGAGGTGGTTGAAAGCGTCAAGATCGAGTTTTGCGCCCCCCCCTCGGACCACCACAATCAAATCGGGATCCGCTTCCTCCGCGGCTTCGATGGCCGCCAACAGGGACCGGGGCGCAGCGTCGCCCTGTACGACCGCAGCGTGCACCCGGATGTCAAAGCGGAAGGCCCAAGGGTGCCCGAGCAGGACCGTGCAAAAGTCCCGAAATCCACTCGTTTGAGGCGATCCAATCAACGCAATCCGCTGGGGCAATACCGGCATGGGAATGCGCTTGTTCCACTGTGTAGCGCCTTGTTTTTCAAGGTTTTCCAGGGTAACTCGCATGCGCCGCTCCAGCTCGCCCAGCATGTATTGCAGGTCGATTCGTTCCAAGTGCAAGGCCAAACCATGCACCGCATGAAAACCCACCCGGGCGTGGAAAACGATTTCGGTGCCGGCCCGCAAAAGTTGTTCGGCTTCAGCGCCCAGCTCGGCTTGAATATCCTTCCCCGCTGATTGCCAGATGATGCCACGCATGGCAGCCTGTTTCACGCCCAGCGACTCGTCGATGAGATCCAGATAAACATGGTCGCGGCCGAGGCGGCCGCGCACGTTGACGATTTCTGCCCGCACCAGCAACACCCGGTTGGCAGTGGCTTCGTCGAGGGCGCGCCGAATGGACTGCGCCACTTGGCGCAGCGTAAAAACTTTGGGTTCGGGGGTGCCCATGGGGCTCAGGGGTTCACCCAACGGGTCATCGCGACCGGGCGGCCTGCGGCATCCTGCACCCAGACCACCAGCACGCCCCGGGGCAAATCCGATGCCTCCACATGCCAAGTCCCCTCCCCCAAGGGCCGCCCGGCGACCTCGCGCCCGCGCCCGTCGAAGATGTGGATGGCGCCCGCCGGCCCCTCGATGTCCCAACCCGTCCCCGCGGGCCTCACCCGCACCGACTGCGGCGCGCCGGCCGCTCCCCCCGCTCCACCGGCTCCCCCGGGCTCGGCCACCCCGGTGGCGTTCCCCTCTGCGAACACGGCATTCCCCCCGGCGAACTGGTCGCCACCGGTGCCGCCGTTCCCGTTCACGGCGACCCCCGCAGCATACACCGTCACCGGCCCGCTCCCCGGCGCAGGCGCCGTCCAAATCACTTCGAAATCAGGCGAAACCGACGGCGCATTGTGCTCGAAAAAGTGCCGGGACCCCACCGTCTCGAGCTGGGTGTTCCCCAGCGGCTGCGAAAACGTCCCCGCATTGCTCCCACCGCCCAGCACGGCCGTCACCTGTACCCCAAAACCCTGAGGCGACTGCTGGGCGTGGTTCACCCGAACCCGCAGCCGATACGTGGCGCCGGGCTGGTACTCCGTGAACGCCACCTGTCCCTCCAACGGATCCAGCAACGAAATGGCCACCGAGGCCCCAAAGTCCCCCCCGGAATGGCAGGCCCCGCAGGTGGGGGAACTGCCCGGCGCACCCGTCCGGTCCTTGTTTTGAGATTCC
Source organism: Flavobacteriales bacterium (assembly GCA_044348125.1). Lineage (GTDB taxonomy): Bacteria > Bacteroidota > Bacteroidia > Flavobacteriales_D > Sanyastnellaceae > CAMCYM01. The sequence continues at coordinate 3,944 of JBIKTK010000117.1, forward strand.
GCCACCCCATCCTCGCTCGCCATCAGCGCCAAGGCACCCACTCCCAACAAAACCCCATAAACTGCGTTGCGCATTTCCCTGAATTTGTTCTGGCAAGTTACAAAGGTCTCCTTGCTGCCGTATTTTCGGCCCCAGCAAAAATCCGAACGCATGAACCGTTTCTCTTTCCTGGGCCTTGGGATGTTCTTTGGGACATTCGCCATCACCGGTGCGTTGCAAGCCCAGCGGGCCACCGCGGACACCCCGAAGCAGTTCGAGCAAATGTTCAAGGTGAACCTGACTGATTTTGCCTTCGGGCAATACACCGTGGGATATGAGCGGGTCATCAACCCGTCGACCTCCTTGGGGCTGTTGGTTGGGGGCATCGGGTTTTTCCAAGAATCCAACGTGGCCAACTTTGGAGCGGCCTATGATGGCTGGGGGGTATGGTATCCCGGGGTGGAAGCGTCCATGGAGGCCGAGGTCTCGGGCTGGGAGTTCTCTCCTGAGGTTCGTCGTTATGGCTACATCCACGATGGGATGCCCGAGGGCTTGTACGTGTCCGCCTTCTTGCAGGTGCGGTCCCTTCGGGTGAATGTGGATGAAGACGTGGATTTTGAAGGGGCTCAGTTGTACGGTGTGGATTATCGCCACGAAATCGACCACGACCTGCGTTTCTTCAGCATCGGTTCGGGTCTGAACCTGGGCTACCAGTGGATCGCGGACAATGGGCTGACCATTGATGCCTACTTCGGGCCGATGTTCCGGAGTGTGAACCGGGATTTGGCCTTCGATGCCATCCCTGACGGTCAAGAAGCGGCGGAAGATGCAGCCGCGGACCGCATGCGCAATACCTATTCGCCCGGGGCCATTGTTTATGATCTGTACAACGGTCGCACCGGACCTTGGCTGCGCGGTGGCGTGCAAGTGGCATTGGGGTTCTAAAGCCGCGGAGGGAAGAACGAACGTAGGACAAACGATTGAATGGATACCATGAAGAACAAGCACTGGGTTTTGATGGCCGGAATGGCCCTGATGATGGGTTGGGTAGGAACGGGTTGTGGCAAGTCGGCCGACGCAGGG
>JBIKTK010000118.1:0-4979 GCA_044348125.1 Flavobacteriales bacterium
CCTGTTTCAGCCGGCGGCATTTCCGCGCGGAGCGCGATTTCCAGCGGCAGTAGCCGCGGCGTTTCCTGTTTCCGCCGGCGCAGCCGGCGCAGTTTCCGCGCGCAGCGCGCGCCGGTTACAGTTGGATGGGGCCGATTCGGGTGCCGCGGATTTCGGGGATGTAACCCAATAGGTAGGCGGCTCCGAGGATGCTGCCGGTGGCGAGGGCTCCCTGGAACGCGGCTTCGAAAAGGGGGCCCAGGCCGGACCAGCCGAGGGGAGGAAGGGCGAGGAGGAGGGCGGTGGCGAGGCCCAGAGCGGAAATGGGAAGGAGGTCCCAGGAGAGCGGATGTACCTTGAAATGGCGCCAGATGCGGCGGAGGGTCCAGGAGGCGCCCCAAATGGAGGTGAGGAAGGTGGCGAGGGCGGCGCCGGTGAGGCCCCAACCGAGGGTCTTCATGGCGATGTGGTTGGTGATGACGGTGACCACGACCAGTCCCAACTGGATGGGCAGTGCCTCGCGGTAGAGCCCAGAGAAGTTGAGGATGGAATTGGAAATGCCCATGGCGGCAATGACGAGCCTTTGGGCGCCGATGGCGAGGAAGATGGGGGCAATGCCCCGGTAGTGGACGGGCAGAAGCTGCTCAAAGGGCTGGAAGCCGGCCCAGATGCCCGCCATGAAGGCCACGGATAGCAGGAATTGGATGCGGGAACTTTGTCGGAGGAGGCCGCGCAATTCAGAGACGGGGGCCTGGGCCATGCGGTGGGAAGTGAGGCCTTGGAGGATTTGGCCTGTAGCACGCACGGGCATGGCCACCACGGTGCCGAGGAAGAATCCCATGGTGTACTTGGGAACGTTGTCGAGCCCGAGGTAGGCGCCCACCATGATGAAATCGAGGTTCTGGGCGATGGCGACGGCCCCGATGGAAAGGACGTTGAAACCGCTGTAGGCCAAATACTCCCGCCACGGAGCGCTTCGAATGGGCCATCCCACACGCATTCGGTTGCGTTGGGCCTGGGCAATCAAGACGAGAACCCCGAGGGCCCAGGTCCCCACGTAGAGGTACATGAAGGCATCGAAGTCGAAGAGTTGCCAACCGAGGAAAAGGGCCAGGACCATGTAGGAGGCCTTGAGCCAGAACTCCTCAACGGCGGTGGCGATGGCGGACTTGAGGGCCGTATTGATGAGGGAGCGGGTGATCCACATCGCGGCGGGAATGGCCGTGAGGGCGAAGAGGAAGCCCAGGTGATCCGAAATCAGGTTGCCGTCCTCGCCGCCGAACCGGGTGAATAGGTCCGCTCCGAATGCCCACAGCAAGAGTCCGAAGAGCAGGATGGCCAAGGACGGGAAAACCAGGAGCGAACCGAGGATGCCGGGCCGCTCGGATTCGGGGTACTGGGGCAAGAACCGGATGATGGCCGCAGGCACCCCCACGGAGACGATGTGGCTCACCATGGCCCCCCATGCCGTCAGCACCCGAACCAGGCCCCATTGTTCCTCGTTGCCATCGAATACCTGGGGCAACACGTACATCGTGTTCACAGCACCGAACACCATGCCCAGTCCGATAGCGATGCTGGCGCGGGAGGCTTGTTTGGCGACGATGCCCATGGTCAAAATGCGCGTTCCAACGGGTCCAACACCACACAATAGGGGCAGTATTTGGCCTCAGGATGGTGCGCAATATCGGGTGCATCGGAGTGGATGCGGTGGATTTCAGCGGCCAACCAGTCAAAAAAGGCCTGGGCCTGTTCCGAGTGGATGTTCGGCTGGCCGTCGACGGTGAGTGAAAGGGCCCCGGCCTTTGCTTGTCGGGTAGACCGAATGGATGCGGTGACTTCCATCCCCGGAGGCAAACTCCGGAGCCAACGGTGAGGATCGTTGTGGGGGTCTGCGTCCGTGGGGGCGCCAGCGTCTAGCCACTTCCGGGCGATGGCCCCGTACATCAGGAGCTGCAGGGCCTTGGGAAACTTTCCACCCTTGAGCTGTTCCTGCCAATCCACACGGACTTGAAGATCCTTTTCCTCAACCTTGCCTGTCTTGTAATCGGTGACTGTGACCTCATTTTCGATTCGGGTGATGCGGTCGGCGGTACCCGCAAACCTCAGTTTACCAACCGGTTCGGGCCATTCGCCCTCCCAAAGCAGCGGGATTTCCACACCGAGCAAGGTGACGGGGCTGCTGTTGTCCTTGACTTCTTGCCATTCTACCTTGAGGCTCCGATCCAAGGTGGCCTTGGCAATGGCGAGCTGCAGGTGGTTCACCCCCATGGACACCAGTTCTGCATTGTACTTGTCGCGGACAGCGTCGTCGAGGCGATGGTCCAAATCTGCGATGAGGGCTTGGAAATCCTCAGGGCGCAATACCATTCCCTCTCGCGGTTTCAAACCGTGTTCGAGAACATGGTGCACCACAGACCCGAAGATGCTCGCGGTCATGGCGTCCTCCACTTCCTTGGGTTCCCGGATGCCCACGATGTACTGGTAGTAAAACTTCCGGGGACATTCGAACCAAGTATTGACCGCGGAGGGACTGATGCCGTGGCTTCCCCACCGCTTCATCCGTTCGGATGCCCAGGGCGTCCAGGAGATGGGCAGGATGGCGGGGCGATCGGTTTGCATGGGCAGGTTGACCGTCCGATGGTCCTGGGGCAACAGTTTGCCACCAGGCCGGAAGGAATGCTGCAGTTGCAGGAGGTAACGGCTCGGTTCCCGCTCCTCATCGTTTGCGCGGTACACGAGGTAAACCTCCTCCGCACGTTGGAGCAACCGGTACAAGTAATAGGCATAAATCGCCTCCCGCTGGTGCCGGGTAGGCATGCGGGGATTCAGGGCACGGCGCAAATCGAAAGGAATCATGCTGTCATCCAGCGCCGTTTGGGGAAGTACCCCTTCGTTGCAATCGAGCACCACCACCCGCTTGAAATCCAGGGCGCGCGTTTCGATCAGCCCCATCACCTGCAACCCCTTTTCCGGTTCCCCCTGGAGGTCCAATCGTTCGGCATTCAGGGTTTGGAACAGGAGGTCACGGACGTCCTTCGCGGTGGAGAACAGCTGGAACTGCGCTTGAAAACGAGCACAACCCGCGGTGGCGGCCACCAACCGTTTCCAACCCGCGCGAAGCCAGGGATTGACATCCCCTTCCGATGCTTCGGCGGCCGCAGCTTGGTCATCCAGTTGCTTATCCAAGGCTTCTGCCCACGATTGCAGCCCAGCCAAGAAGCCATCGGCGTCGGTGGCACCCAGGGGGACCAGGTCCATCAAAGCCTGGCGAACCAAGTCCGGAGCGTGTTCGGCCACCCGGTCCGGGGTCACCCAGGTCCAATGGTGTTCGGCCGCGTGCCGCAACCAGGTTCCTACGGCCTCTGTCCAACCGGTTCCCGCATGCAAAGACACGGCGAGCGGATGTCCCAGAAAGGCCGTCACGTCCGCATGCCGCCAGGAACGCCCGGTTTCTGCCAACCGCATCGCGGCCTCAAAGAAGCCAGCCACAGGCGATTCGGACCAAGCCAAACCCATCGTCACATTGACCCCATCCGGCATTCCGTCCAAACTTTGCAACAGCATGGAGAGCTGTCCACCATCGGGGAGCACCAACACCGTATCATCCACATCCGAAGCGAGTTCCGTGCGGAGGGTGTGGGCCGCCCATTGGCATTCAAACACCCCGCTGGAACAGGCTACGTAGTGCAACTGGGGTGGGTGTTCCACCAATCGGGACCGCAGCGGCTGCACCGGAAGGGCGGGGTCCCAGTCCCGGAGGAAACCGCCGGCTTCCACGGGAATGGCGTTGTCCCAAACATAGGCCGGATCCGCATCGGCATAGAGGGTCAACCTTCCGAGGGCGTGCAGCCGGAGCAAGAAACCCTGCTCCGCTGGCGTGAGGGCGGCCATGCCGGCCACGACCACGGGGCCCAAGCCCGATAGGTCCGCCCGCGTGGCCGCTTGGCGGGCGACATACCCCGTGGTCCCTCGACCCAGCGGCTCCAGTTGCGCCCGAAACCGGTGGTACAGCGGCGCCAACCGGCCACATTGCCGCAGAAACTGGCGGCTCCCCTCGTGCATCGGCTGGTCCGGCTCCCATGCCTTCACCCCTTCGATGTCCAGCAGATTCTGCAACACATCGTCCACATCCGCCAGATAATGGTCCAGTTCATTGAAGTCGCGCAGCACCACCCGTCCCCAAGGCGCAAAATTCGCAAAGCCCGGGATGCGGTCCTCGCCTTCCTCCGCCTCCAGCACTTCCCGGTAAGCTTGGTAGAGGTAGGCCAAACCCTCCAAAGCATCCACCGGCCTCAGCCCGGTGCAACTTTGCAAAAGTGCGTTCAACGTGGTGGTACGCGGCAACCAACCGGCCGTCCCCAGCACCCGGGCACAGGCTTTGCGGAATCGACTCGCTGCCCGCGTGCTGGGCAGCACCACCAGGGTTGCCGCTGCATCGGGTCGGGCCATCACCGCCGTGGCGAGTTCGTCCAAGAAGGTCGGGCGTTCGCTTGCGGACTTCATGGCTTCAACTTGAATCCGTTGCGCACAAAACGAAGAAACTCCCCCACGCTCCAGGGCGTGCGAGTGGGATCGGGTTGGGCAGGAAGGGGGTCCCGAATCTCGGCCGACGGCCCGGCCGAAAGCCCGGCCGAAAGCCCGGCCGAAGCGTCCTTGGAGGGGTCCGATGAGGGCTCGATGGCGATCCCCGACGACTCCAGTACCGAGCGCAACTCATCCGCTACCTCGAACCGACGGCGGGCCTCCTGCCGGTACCCCATTTGCTCCTCCAGCAGCCCCAGGTTGTTGAGGCTTATGGCGTCCTCCGGATCGAGCGCGATGGCCCGCTCGTAATCCGCCCGCGCCCCCGCCAAGTCTCCGAGCGCCTGCCGCAGCCAGGCCCGTGAAGCGAACCGGTAACCGTACGCTGGCTGCAGCAGCGCCGCCCGGTCCAGACCCAAGAGCGCCTCCTGCTTGCGACCGAGGTGGAAGTGACACATCGCCGCGTCGTGGATCCA
>JBIKTK010000119.1:0-4956 GCA_044348125.1 Flavobacteriales bacterium
GCCGCTCGCCGCTCGGCCGAGTCCGGCCCTCGCTGGGTCCGCGCCGCTCGCCCTCGGGCCGAGTCCGGCCCTCGCTGGGTCCGCGCCGCTCGCCCTCGGGCCGAGTCCGGCCCTCGCTGGGTCCGCGCCGCTCGCCCTCGGGCCGAGTCCGGCCCTCGCTCGCTCGCGACCCGAAAGAACGCGACCCAGAGGACCGCTTGCCCGCTTGGGACGACCCAGACCGCGGGGGACGAGTCAACCCGATGGGCTCCATGTCCAAATGCCAAGGATGGTCCGTTTCCATGGGGATCACCCGCTGGATGAGCCGCTGGATGTCCAGCAAGTACTCCCGCTCTTCGTCCTCATTGCAAAAGGAGACCGCTTTTCCCAAAGCCCCTGCGCGCCCGGTACGACCGATGCGGTGCACATACGTCTCAGGAATGTTGGGCAACTCAAAGTTGATCACGTGGCTCAACTCCGTGACATCGATGCCGCGAGCGGCAATGTCTGTCGCCACCAAAACCCGCAACGACCCGTCCCGGAAACCCTTCATGGCCTTGTCCCGCTGGGGCTGGCTTTTGTTTCCATGGATGGCTTCCGCGTCGATACCCACCTGCTTCAAGTACTTGACCACCTTGTCGGCCCCATGCTTCGTACGGGTGAACACCAAGGCCGATTCCACTTCGGGTTGGTTGAGCAGGTCAACCAACAAATCCCGCTTGTCCACCTGCTTCACGAAATACATCCGTTGCTCGACCAATTCGGTCGGGGAACTGATGCGCGCGACCTCCACACGCACCGGATCGCGCAGGATTCGGTCCGCCAGCTCGAGAATGTTCTCCGGCATGGTGGCCGAAAAGAACAAACTCTGACGCTTTTCGGGGAGCAAGGCAATGATTCGTCGGATGTCGTGGATGAAGCCCATGTCGAGCATGGTGTCTGCCTCATCCAGCACAAAAAATTCGATGGCATCTAGCCGCACATAACCTTGGTTGATCAAATCGAGCAAGCGCCCTGGCGTGGCCACCAGAATGTCGACACCGCGCTGGACCGCCTCCACTTGCCGCATTTGGGATACGCCTCCGAAAATGGTGGCTTGCCGCAGGGGCGTGTGGGCGCTGTACGCCTTGATGTTGTCGCTGATTTGGGTAGCAAGTTCCCGTGTGGGACTCAAGATGAGCCCGCGGGGCATGCGCTTTTTTTGTTGTTCCCCCCGGCGCTCCAACAGGAGGTGGACCATGGGTAGGGCAAACGCGGCCGTCTTACCGGTACCTGTTTGTGCACAACCTAAAACATCTTTTCCAGCCAAAACATGCGGAATGCCAGCGGCTTGGATGGGGGTGGGGTCAACATACCCCATGGGTTGCAGGGCCTTGAGCACAGTTGCGCTCAACCCCAATTCTTCAAATGATGTCAAAATATTGCATCGTTCAGTGGAGCACAAAAACGTGCGCTCCGTTCGTACCGAGTCTGAAAAGGAATCCACGCGCCACCGGGACTGCGTGTTGACAGCGGCAAAACACGCCTGAAAGGGCTCCATCTGATGCGCTTCCCACAACTCCCAGCGCCCTTTCGGCCGCAAAGATGGGGACAAAAAGGGCACTTTCGACAAAACGCCGGCCCGGGCTCAGCGCTTCACATTGAGATGCAAGGGAAGTTGGTATTGAAAAAACACCACCTCCTCTTCGTGCATGGCAGGTTGGAATATGGGAAATCCACCCATCACTTGGAGAATTTGGGCCTCAACGGGCGCATGCCCGCCCCGTAGGATTTGGATGTCGGTCACCTCGCCCTGGTTTGTGACCGTGAAGGCCAGCAACAGCTTCTCGGGAATGGGCTCGTAACGGTCCAGCCCTTCCAGCTTGAGGGTAGAGGCGAAGTACTGCAACATCGCCGCTTGCGTGCAGGCGCGCTCTGCTTCCCAGCCGCTGTCTGCTTGGGATGATTCAGCAACGCATCCAGGCCAAACCGGCATCCGGTCCACCACCTGATACACCCGGGGCGGTGCCTCCAACCCGATTCCCCCCTGGGACATCACTTCCCCAGCGACCCCGATGAGCAGGGACATGACCAACCAGCGGTAGAAGGGTGCGCGCATGAGGAACGATGTTTTGCGCAATTTGGCCTGAAATGACCAGAAATCCAAGACCACCTTCTCAAGCCGCGGACAAGCCGTCCTGGAACAGCACCATCCCGCTCTGCGCCACCAGCTGATCGACCTTTTTCTTCGCGGCATCCCGGGACTTTCCATTGGTCGCGCCCATGCGCAGTGCCTGGCCCACAAGCTCGTTCGTCACCGACTGGAAAGGGGAACCCGCATCCATGAACTGCGTCGAAGGAACGCCTTTCAGACCGGTCTCCAACCAACCTTGCACCTTGCGCAATCGGGGCAAGAGCCGCGCACAAGCCACCCGGATTTCGGCATCTTGGGTCATCCGGATGGCGTGTTCCAACGCCAGTTGATTCAATGAAGGGTCCCCGTGAAGCAGCAGCCAGCAGGCCAAACCCTCCAAAAACAGCGGTCCCCAATCGGGGCAGTAGTGCATCCCCGCCGCCTGCCGCATGTTCAGGGCTTTTTCGATTTCGTTCACCAACGCGGCGGTGGGCTGATTCCGTTTTCCGGCCCGGTAGAGCTTCATGCCGAGCACAGCCCCTTGAGGCGCCGCGTGCCATTGGGGCTGGAAGCGATTGGGCAACCCGTCCAGGGTACGGTCTGCGAGCTCCCACTGACCGGAGTAAAGCGCGCCTTGGGCCACGCGTGCTTGCCCGAAATAGCGTTCTTCATCGGTGAGCGCGGAGTCGCTGTAACGTTGGTAAAAGTTCAGACCCCAACCGGCCAAATGGTCCAGCGGCGGCAGGTATTCGGCCACCAGCATGCGCGAACGCCGGTTGCGCAGGACATGCTCCCAAAGGGCTTCGTCCGCTTGGGCTTGGGGGTACACTTGCAAGGCCAAACCCATCAATTCCTGGAACATTCCTCCGCTCACCCGTGCGAAGGGCACGCCGTCCAGGGTCTTGAGGTGCTCGTACATTGCCCCAGAAGGATCGGGGTGAGGTGCCCCGTTCATATGAGGACTTTCATGGTCCCAGGCACAACAGCGGTCTGCCAACAACCCCGGGTGGACTTGCTGCAGGTAGAACGCAAATGAACTCCGGCGCGCAAAGCGTGCAAGGGCATCGAGCGTCGTGATGCTGTAAGCACTCGGGCTCTCGATGAGTCCGAAGAACCGGCGCAGGGTGCTCACGGCCAAGGGATGGGTGGGGTCAAAGTTGCTGATCTCATGGGAAAGCAACCGGCAATCCCGGATGGAGCGCATGGTTCGACCACACTGAAATTGAATGTCGGTCCGCAAGGCGTCGATGGCCGCGTCGTAGGCGACTGTATTTTTTTCTGTATGGGCTCGAGGCATAGCTGCAAGTTATTGTCTTACACACCCATAGAACCCGCAAATGTCAGTTGAATTGTGTTGGGATATGTTGAGGGGGCACACGCCGCCGGTTTTGGGCACAAATACCCTTACATTTCAACGTCTTGGATGCACAACTTCGGTTTATGTTGCAGATATGTTGCAGGGATTTGGGCTACCTGAATCAGGACATTTCATTGCAATTGGTTGCGGATTACAGGCGCTCGGCTGCGCCGGCGCCTGTGATCAAAGGGGGGGGCTGCTCACAACCCTCCCCAAGCCCGCGACGCGCTGCGCTTGTCTGCGGCTTTTTTCATGCCCTCTTCGTCGCTTCAAGCGAGCTTGGGCGCCTGCTTCGGGCATGAAAAAGCCCCAAGCATTTGCTTGGGGCTTGGGGTGGGTTGGAGGTCCGAAGCGGATTCGAACCGCTGTAGCAGCTTTTGCAGAGCTGAGCCTAGCCACTCGGCCATCGGACCGGCCTGTTGAGGTTTGCAAATATACGCAAACAAAGCCGCAGGGTTGCAAAGGGGACGATCTGAAATCTACCTTGGTCGCATGAAACAAGGGAGCTGGATGCCCAATGCCCTGACGATGGGCAATTTGAGTGGAGGAATGCTCGTGGCGTGGTCCATGGTGGCCGGTCCCCTGCGGTGGGACGGAAGTCCCTGGGGCTGGGAAACGGTTGCAGTGGAGATGGAGGATGGAATCCACCAAGTGCACTTGTATGATGGCGCAGGATTGATGTGGATTGCCGGGGTTTGGGTCTTTGCGTTGTTGTGTGATTTGTTCGACGGACCCTTGGCGCGTCGTTTGGGTACGGCGGGCCCGATGGGGGTGCAATTGGACAGCATGGCGGACTTGGTCACAGCGGGGGTGGCACCCGCTATGGTGGGCATGGCCATCCTTTCGAACTTTCCCGATCGCATGGCGTGGTGGCCTTTCCTGCCTTGGACCATGGTTTGGGCTGCGGCATACCGTTTGGCCCGCTTCAACGTGGAACATGGGGAACCCCGCCGGGGCTTCAAAGGCATGCCGGCCCCTGCGGGTGCGGTTTGGTGGATGGGGGTGTTGTTGTTGCTCGCCGATGTTTACCGTTCTGATTCCGGTTCGGACGCCGGGGCGGTCCTGCTGTTCGGTGCCATTTTGCTAGGAAGCACGCTGGTTCCGGGGTTGATGGTCTCGTCCTTCCCCATGATGGATTTCAAGGAGTGGGGTGTGCACCGGGGCTACGATCGATCTCGAATGGCCTTTGCCGCAGTGGTGACGGTCGGTGTTCCCGTGGGGGGATATTTCGCGGATTCCTGGGGACTGGCGCTGCTCTCAGCCCTACTTTTGTATGCGTTTTGGAGTTTGGCAACGCCGGCGCTCCGGAAACAGGAATTGGAATAACAGGACCCCACGAACTTCTCGCACCATGAAATTTCGCGCTTCGATTCAAATCATGCCCCTGCCTGCGTTGTTGGACCCACAAGGCAAGGCGGTCAGTGGCCAAATGAAACACATCGGATTACCGGAAATCACGGGGGTTCGGGTGGGCAAGAACATCACCTTGGAGGTGGAGGCCACTGAT
>JBIKTK010000120.1:0-4926 GCA_044348125.1 Flavobacteriales bacterium
TTTTACGGGCGTGGATTTGGCAGGCAGCTGCGCCAGCACACGGAGCCGGACGGGGCGATTGTGTTTGCGTATTATGTGCAAGATCCGGAGCGCTACGGGGTGGTGGAATTCGATGGCGACGACCGGGTATTGAGCATCGAGGAGAAGCCCCTTGCGCCGAAATCGAATTATGCGGTGCCCGGGTTGTACTTCTACGACAACGAGGTGGTGGCCATCGCACGGGAGTTGAAGCCGAGTGCCCGCGGTGAGTACGAAATCACCGATGTCAACAAGGCCTATCTCGAAGCTGGGAAGCTGTTTGTTTCCAAACTGGACCGGGGCATGGCTTGGTTGGATACCGGAACGCATGCCTCCTTGATGCAAGCGTCTCAGTATGTGCAGGTCATTGAGGAGCGGCAGGGGTTGAAAATTGGATGCATCGAGGAAATTGCATGGCGCATGGGATACATTGACGATGCGCAGGCGGCGGATTTGGCCCAACCCCTGCGCAAATCGGGGTATGGGGACTACATCCTCGAACAAATTCGCCGCGGGCGGGATTGAAGGAGCATGGAACAGGCGACGACGGAACGGTTGCGGCAGCAGGTCGAGGCGGGGTTGGCTGATTTTTTGCGGGATTGGCCCTCGGATGGAGCGGAGGGTTTGTATGCGCCCGTTCACTACCTCCTGAAACTGGGGGGAAAGCGGCTCAGGCCGGTGGTCGCTTTGGCGGCTTGTGAGGCAGAAGGGGGAACCGCCGCCCTCGCGATGCCGGTGGCGGTGGCGGTGGAGCTCTTCCACAACTTCACCTTGATGCACGATGACATCATGGATGCGGCTCCCTTGCGTCGGGGTCATCCCACGGTGCACACGCGCTGGGATGTGAATACAGGGATTCTGAGTGGGGATGCCATGTTTGCCTTGGCAGGGCTCGCCCTGGGGCCGCAACCGCGCATCGCTCCCTTGTTTTACCGCACAGCCCTGGAGGTGTGCCAAGGACAACAGGCGGACATGGTGTTCGAAGGGAGGGAGGGGGTTACGCCCGGGGACTACTTGGAAATGATTCGTTTGAAGACTTCCGTGCTGCTGGCGGCAAGTGCGGCCATGGGGGCGATGGCAGGGGGGGCCGATGCGGAGCGGACGCATCTTTGGTACCGATTTGGGGAACAATTGGGGCTGGCATTTCAAATGCAGGACGACCTGCTGGATGCCTTCAATGGCGCTACATCCGGCAAGCAAGCGGGCGGGGACATCTTGGCGCACAAGAAGACGTTCCTCTGGTTGCACACCTGGGCGCATCCGGAGGGGCGACATACCTTGGAGGCGTGGATGCCGGTGACGGACCGACCGGAGGAGAAGGTGGCGGCTGTGCAGGAGGCCATGCGGCGGGCCGGCGCGGAGGAGGCGGCGCGGGCGGTGATGGCGACGCAGGTCGAGGCGGCCCGCGCGGCGTTGGAGGGACTGGGGCTGCCGGGCGAGTGGTCGGCGTGGTTCGAGGGATTGACGGCGCACGTGGTGGAACGGGTGGCGTGATGGAGGAGTTGTTGAACCCCTCGCCCGGAGCGGCGGGCTGGCCGCCCGGCATGGACGCGTCGCAGTTTGTGGAGGCAACCATTGTCCAGTTGGCGAAGGACTTTCGTTTGGATGCGGACCGGTTGCGGGCGGCGCCCATCGGCGTCATTCCTTTGCTCGCTGACGTCATCGGGGCCGGACTGGCTGGCGATGCAGATGGGTTGTTTGCCGCCTTCTACCGGCTCGATCTCGGGGAGGAACGGGTGCGCAAAATCCTGCACGAAAATGACCGCGAGGAGGCGGCTCGGTTGCTCGCGCAGCGGGCTGCGGAGCGGGCGGCCCAGAAGGTTTGGACCCGGATGCAGTATTCCGGAACACAGGATGGACTACTTTGAATCGCTGAATACCCTGCAGCGCCTCGCATGGGTGCTGCTGTGCCTGGCGGCAGGCCAAGGCCTCGGCCACCTCTGGCCCGCGGCGGTTCGCCAACCGTCTCCCGGCCGCCCCTTGGCCAGCGGCACCTGGCGCTCCCACCGGACCGTGAACCTGACCCTGCTGGCCAGCACCGTCGCCATCCATGCCCTCTTCGGTGCCTTGACCGTGGGCCTCTTCGCCTGGATGGCCGAAGCGCGTTGGGGACTGTGGTACTGGCTCGAGGCGCCGCTGGCGGTGCGGTGGTTGGTGGGTTTGGCCTTGCTGGATTTCATCGGACAATACCTGGCCCACGCCTTGCTCCACCGCGTGCCCTGGCTTTGGCGGCTCCACCGGGTCCACCACAGCGACCTGCATGTGGATGCCTCGACCGGCACCCGGCACCATCCGCTCGACTTTGCTTTCCGGGAGATCTTCGCGCTGATGGCCATTTTCCTCACCGGGGCGCCGCTCGGGCTGTACGTCTGCTACCGGCTGTTGACCGTGCTGTTCACCTACTGGACCCATGCGGACGTTCGGCTGCCGGCGCGCTGGGAGCGGATCTTGGGCTGGGTGTTCGTCACGCCGGCCATGCACAAGTTCCACCACCACGACCGGGCGCCGTGGACGGACCGGAACCTGGGCAACATGCTCTCGGTCTGGGACCGGTTGCTGGGGACCCTCGTTCACGGGGATGCAGGCCAAATCCGTTACGGCCTCGACACGGCAGATCCCAGCCGGGCCCACCGCATCGGCCATCAACTCCGGCTCCCATTTCTCCCGCCCCACCGCTCGGCTCCGAGCGAGAACCCACCGGGTTGAGGGGCGGCGGAGGCGGCGGGTTTGTGAAACTTTCAAGTGCCTGCCCCGTTTCTAGTCATTGTATCTTTGAACTCCGAAACTCCTTCCGCCGCCTTGGACCCACTTGCCTTTTTAAGCCAGGCCGAGCCCACCACCCTCGATGCGCTCTACCGACAGTACCTCGTGGATCCTGGATCCGTGGACAAGAGTTGGCAGCTGTTTTTCAAGGGGTTCGATCTTGCCCTGGCCCAATACGGTGAGTCGACGGGGGGGTCTGGGTCCAACCCCATGACGCAGAAGGAGTTCCGTGTGTTGAACTTGGTGCACGGCTACCGCACCCGGGGGCACCTTTTCACCCAAACGAACCCGGTTCGGGAGCGTCGGACGTATGCTCCCACGCTCGATTTGGAGCACTTCGTTTTGTCGGAGGCGGATTTGGACACGGTCTTCGAGGCGGGTACCGAGGTGGGACTCGGCGCCACCACCCTCCGACACATTGTGCACCACTTGGAGGAGACGTATTGCCACAGCATCGGCATTGAGTTCATGTACATCCGGGACTTGGATCGTTTGGCCTGGATTCGGGAACGGATTGAGCTGGCGAATCGGCCGTCCATCGCCGCGAAGGACCAGCGCCAAATCCTGAAGAAATTGGCCCAGGCCACGTTGTTTGAGGAGTTCCTGCAGAAGAAATTCGTAGGCCAGAAGCGCTTCTCCCTGGAGGGCGGCGAGTCCTTGATCGCGGCGCTGGATGCCATTATCGAGGAGGGAACCCTCCACGGGGTGCAGGAGGTGGTCATCGGCATGGCCCACCGCGGCCGGTTGTCGACGCTGGCCCACATCTTGGGCAAGCCGTATGCCCAGATTTTCTGTGAATTTGAGGGGAAGGCTTACGAGGATTTGGACTTCGACGGGGATGTGAAGTACCACCTGGGTTACTCTCGGGAGCAGCAGGCCGATTCGGGCGAGAAGATCCACATCACGTTGGCCCCCAATCCGTCCCATCTGGAAGCGGTGGGACCGGTGGTGGAGGGATTGGCCCGTGCCCGCATCGATGCGCTGCCTGCGGGACCCCGTGCGGTATTGCCCATCCTCATCCATGGCGATGCGGCCATCTCCGGCCAGGGGGTGGTCTACGAAGTCGCCCAAATGGCCGGCCTCGAGGGCTACCACGTGGGCGGAACGGTGCATGTGGTCGTCAACAACCAAGTGGGCTTCACCACGAACTACCTCGATGGCCGCAGTTCTACGTATTGCACGGACGTGGGCAAGGTGACGCAATCGCTCATCTTTCACGTCAACGCGGACGATGCGGAGGCGGTGATTCAGGTCATGCGGATCGCGTTGCACTACCGCCAAACCTGGCACCGCGATGTGTTCATCGACCTGCTGGGCTACCGGAAGTACGGTCACAACGAAGGGGACGAACCCAAGTTCACCCAACCGAAGTTGTATGATGCCATCGCGGCCCACCCGAATCCGTTCGAAATCTATGCCCAGAAACTGCTCGCCTCGGGGGCCATTGCCTCCGGGGAATTGGAGTCGCTGAAGGCGGGCATTGTGGGGGCCATGGAGGCCGGATTTGAACAGGCCCGGTCCCAGGATTGTGTGGTGGTGGAGGATTTCCTCGCAGAGCTTTGGCAGGCGTACCAGCCGGCTTCGGCGGCCACGTTGCATGATGCACCGGACACCGGCGTGGCGCGGGAGCGGTTGATGGATTTGGCCCAGAAAATGAGCACGCTTCCTGCTGGGAAAAAGTATTTCCGGAAGGTGGCGAAACTGATGCAGGACCGGCTGGAGATGCTCAAATCGGACCAACTCGATTGGGCAATGGGGGAGCTGCTGGCTTATGCCACACTGTTGGATGAGGGGCATCCGGTGCGCATCAGCGGACAGGATGTGGAGCGGGGAACGTTCTCCCACCGGCACGCAGTGGTCAAGACAGAGGACACGGAGGAGGAAATCATCCCCTTGAACGACTTGCGTCCAGGCCAGGCCCGTTTTCAGATTTACAATTCCCTGCTCAGCGAGTATGCGGTGTGTAGTTTTGATTACGGCTATGCTTTTGCCCGTCCGGAGGGATTGACAATCTGGGAGGCCCAGTTCGGCGACTTCAACAACGGTGCCCAGATCCTCTTTGACCAGTTCCTGTCAGCAGCGGAGGACAAGTGGCGGACCATGAATGGCCTCACGCTGTTGTTGCCCCACGGTTATGAGGGCATG
>JBIKTK010000121.1:0-4901 GCA_044348125.1 Flavobacteriales bacterium
CCGGGGCATCCGTGGAAATCGCCAACCAATGTGTGTTGACCTGTGGCTGCTTTGGAAACGCCATCCCGTTGACACCTTACGAGAGTTTCCTCAAAGACGTGGTGCTGTCCATCTTGACCTTGCCGATTCTGTGGGGCGCATTTGCGGGTTGGACCGAATTGAATGACCGTCGGCGCGCGGTGGGCGTGGTGACGGCGAGTTTGGTCTTGATCTATGGATTCAGCGCTTGGATGCTGGATTGGATGTTTCCGGTGCTGTTTGCAGCACTGGCTTTCCTCGTGGCTGAGGGTTTGCGTGCCCGGATCCGGGGAAAGGCACAGGAGTGGGCGATGGCAACAGGGGTGCTGGTGGTTTGCGCCATTTTTCAATACCAAACCTATGTCCATCTTCCCATGAAGGACTATACGGCGTATGCACCGGGCAAGAACATACCGGAGCAAATGAAATCGGCTGAGGAACTGGGTCTGCAAGCACCGATTTATGCGGTGGAGTACACGTTTCGCAACCGTTCCACCGGCCAGGATACCACGGTGCTGAGCTCAGACTGGATGAAGGTATACAACCAGCCTTGGTTCCAAAGTACCTACGAGCAAGTCAGTTTCGATGGGGATGAGGTCGAGATCGCCGAAGGCTACACGCCGCCCATCCAGGACCTTCAATTCCTGGACGCCAACGGCGAAGATGTCACGGAGGCTTTGCTCACGGCCCCGGGATACTTGCTGGTCCATGTCTCGAAGGATGTGCCTGCCTCGGAAGGTCGTGGCCAAGAAGCGCTCAACGCGCTGGCGGGCTTTGCCCAGCGTTCCGGCTGGCGGATGATCGGATTGACGAATCTCAGTGCCGAGGACAACGCAGCCTTCGCCCAGCGCGTCGGGGCGTCTTATCCGTTCTACGCATGCGACCAAACCGAGCTCAAAATCTTGGTCCGTTCGAACCCCGGTCTCGTGCTCTTGCACGAAGGGGTGGTCATTGAGAAATGGGCTTGGCGCGACTTCCCTACGCCAGAGGATCTGGCACGTTACCTGCCGGCCGCCGTCCGAGCGGGCGCCAGCGCCGGAGCATGATGGCAGCCCTGCGTCGGATTGCATTGGGGTTTGCCGTCCTCTGGGGGGCTTTGACCCTGGTTTTCCTGCTCTTTTCGTTGGTTCCTGATCCCGCGCGGCAGTTGGCAGGCCAAAACGAGCGCCAAGAGGTGGTGGACGCATTCCGGCAGCGACATGGCCTGGACCAACCCCTCGGGGTCCGGTATGCCCGGTTTTGGATGGGGCTTTCACCGCTTGGACCCGATGAGGAGGGGGAGCGTTGGACTTGGCGGACCCCCAGCCTGGGTCGCTCCTTCATCGGCGACCGGCCCGTCTTGGACGCCATCCTCGATGCGCTGCCTGCCACATTGTTTTTGGCCGTTCTGGCGATGGCCCTGGCGGCAACGGTGGGCATCGCCTTGGGCATGTACCTGAGCACGGTACCCGACTCCCGCATGGACCGCGCCCTGCTCGGACTGGCCGCCATGGGAATGAGCGCCCCCTCCTTTGTGGTGGCCATCGGACTGAGTTGGCTCCTGGGCTCGGTCGCCCATGCCTACACGGGGCTGCCCATGACGGGCGGCATGTGGGAAGTCGATCCATTTGTGGGACCGCGTTTGGCCTGGCAAAATGCCATCCTCCCCGCCCTGACTTTGGGCATTCGCCCCTTGTCGGTCATCACGCAGCTCACGCGCAACGCAGCCATCGAGGTGCAGGAGCAAGCCTACATCCGCACCGCCCGAAGCAAGGGCCTCTCCGCGCGCCGCATCCTCCTCCGGCACGTCCTGCGCAATGCCCTGAACCCCGTCGTGACAGCCATCTCCGGCTGGTTCGCCACCTTGCTCGCCGGTGCCGTCTTCGTCGAATTCGTCTTCGGATGGCAGGGCATGGGGCTGCTGATGTTCCGTTCCTTGGAGCAGGGTGACCTGCCCATGGTCATGGGGTGCGTTGGGGTAGTCGCCACCATCTTCGTGCTGGTCAACCTCTTCGTGGACGCCATCCACAGCTGGCTCGATCCCCGCATCGAAGGCTGAAGGCTCGGCTTCGCCTCGCAGAAATGGCGGCTTCGCCGCCTGGAAACAGGAGATGCCGCGCTTCGCGCGGAATTACCGCCGCTGCGCGGCGAGACATGGCGCTGCTCGCCGAGATGGGAAACAAGAGATGCCCGCGGCTGTGCCGCGGGGAATGAAAACAAGGTGGCGCGCAAGGCGCGCACATTCTGGTGTGATGCCGGTCCATCGTGCTGAATTCTGGTTCAGTGTCACATGGGATTCAGCGCCCGCGACGCACGGTTATGGGCCGGGGAAGACTCCCAGCTCCAATGGCCGGCGAGGGAGTGCTGTCTCCGCGCAGCGCCCGGCATCTCCCATCTCCTATTTCCCATCTCTTGTCTCTCGCCGCGCAGCGGTAGCGGCGCAGCGGCAGCGGCGCAGCCGCCGTGCTACTGACCATTGAGCCAGCCGGTGATGAGCTGAGACGTGTGGTTGAAGTAGCGCTTGGTCCGGTAGGCGGAGACCCATTGAATGCCTCGGATGGCGTTGGTCAGGAACAGCTCGTCGGCGCGGAGCAGTTCCTGCGGGGTGAGGTCACATTCGTAGACCTTCAGTCCTTTTTGCAAGGCCAAATGGATCACAGCAGCCCGCATCACGCCGCCCACGGGACCGGTGTCGAGGCCTGGGGTGTAGAGCACGCCGTTGCTGGCGAGGAACAGGTTCGAGCGGGTGGATTCGATGATCTGGTGCCGGTCATTGACGATCAGGGCCTCGTCGAGTTCCTTGCTTCGGGCCCAGATGGCGGACTGGACGTAGATGGAGGCCGCGAGGTTTTTGAAGTTGGCCAGCGGGTTCAGCGGCTTCTTCATCTCGGGGTAGATGTCCACCGTGAAGCCCTTTGTGTTGAGGACGAAAGCGTTGTCGGGAAGGGACTGGGCTTCGGCAAACCAGCGCACGTCATCCTGTTCCGGGGTGTATCGGCCGCCCCCGTCGCGGAAGAAGGTGGCACGGATTCGGCCGCCTGCTTTGATTTGTTTGGCCTCGGTCAATTCATGGATGCTCTCGGCGAAGCGATCCAAGGTGAAATCCGGCGCTACGGTCAGTTTGTGGCCGCGGCAACTGTCCAGGATGCGGCCGAAGTGCAGGTCCAGGAAGAGGGGCTGGCCGTTGACGATGCGGATGGTCTCGAAGAAGCCGTCCGCGTAGCCGAAGCCGCGGTTGCGCAAGGGGTGGGGGAGGGCGCCCTCGTCCACGAGTTTCCCATCCGCGAGATACCACTCCCGGGGCAGGGCGTCGAAACGGAGAAGGGTGCTGGGTTTCATGGGACAGGGGCGAGCCGGGCGACGTGGTCGACGAGGGGGGCGTTCGTGGGCACCAAGAGTCCGCGCACCCCGGCGCCGGCAGCGGCATCCAGGTCGCGTTGCTTGTCGCCGATCATCCAGCTGCGGTGGGCATCCAGCTGGTGCTTGGCGAGGGCACGCTCGACCAGGAGGCTACCCGGTTTGCGGCTCAGGCTGTTGCCGTGGTCCGGGTGGTGGGGACTGTAGAAAATGTCGAGCAGGGGAGTGCCTTGGGCGGCGCACACGTCCCGGAGGTATTGGTGGATGGCTTCTACGTCTGCATGGGTGTACAAGCCCTTCGCGATGCCTCCTTGGTTCGTGATGACCACCGGTGCATAGCCCCATTGCACCAGTTGGGCCAAACCGGTCAAAAAGCCGGGGAGCAGGGTGAACGCCGCCAAGGAAGGCGTGTAGTCCCCGGGATCGTGGTTGATGACCCCGTCCCGGTCCAAGAAAACGGCGGCGCGCATGGTGCAAAACTAACGCAAAGCTTGGTCAGGCCGTTCGGTGGGTATCGCAGTGGGCTTCAGGCAATTCGGGTCCCGGGGGGAACCTGTGCATCGGGGGCCAGCAGGACCACATCTCCAGGGCCGGGCACAGCACCGAGTACCAAACACTGGGACAGGAAGGAGCCGATTTGTTTCGGCGGAAAATTGACCACGGCAATGACCTGCCTCCCCACAAGATCTTCAGGACGGTAACGTTGGGTGATCTGGGCCGAAGTCGAACGGGTGCCCAGCTCGGGTCCCAAGTCGATGCGCATCCGGATGGCCGGTTTGCGGGCGTTTTCGAGCGGGGTCGCCTCGAGCACGGTTCCTACCCGCATCTCAACCCGCTCGAATTCGGACCAGGCCAGGGGCGCAGCATCGGAGGTTGAATCGGGAGCGTTCACGGGCACAAGTTAAGGGGTTCGTAACTTCGGGGCATGGTGAACGAACCGAACCCTGCGCCGCTGTTTCCGCCGTTGACCCACGAGGCGTGGGAATCGATGGTCCGCAATTCGCTCAAAGGCAAGGAGATGGCATTTCTGGGCTACACCACCGCTGAGGGCGTGGAGGTGCCTTGGCGGGTCGATGCGGAAAAGGGACTGCGCACCGAAGGACTCCCCGAGCGTTGGCCTCAGCGGTCTGGATCGGCCATTTGGGAAGCCCAGATCCAACAGACCTTCCTGACACCCGATGCGCTCATGCAGGGCCTTGTGCAGGGCGTGGAGGGGGTTCGCATTCCCGAGTTGCAACAGCGCGCACCCGGATTGGCGGCCATGCTTGAGGGGGTGCATTTGGAGATGGTGGCGGTTCACCTGGATGGTTTCGAAGCCACGGGTTCCCTGCGGTCGCTGGTGGCCTTGGCAGATGGGCGCCCACTGTCCGGTTCTTGCACCCGGGACGTGATGCGGCCTGAAGTGGATGGAGAGCGTTTGGCCTTGCACGTGGAGGCATGGGGGGTGGCGATGCCGGCTTTTCAGACATGGGGCGTGGATGTGGCACCTTGGATCGATTCCGGCATGACGCCGGTTCGGGCTCTGGCTGCGGCGTTTGCTGCGCTGG
>JBIKTK010000122.1:0-4895 GCA_044348125.1 Flavobacteriales bacterium
TTGGCCCGGCCCTTTCCGGCCTACAGCGTTCGGCTGGAACGGGAACTCAACCTGCGGGTGCACCCCGTGCACGTGATGGAGGCCACCCTCGCCCGCTACATGGGCCTGGCGCCCGACGCATCGACCTTGCAGCGCGTGCTCGGGCTCGCCGCCACCCTGGAAGAAGTGGAGGGCGAGTTCGTGACCCTGTGGCACAACGAAACAGCCAACGACCGGGAACCCTGGGCGGGATGGTGGACTTTTTACCAAGAAATGTTGCGGGCCCTCGCCCGCGGGGAAAGCGGACGTATCTTGGAACCATGATCCACCATTTGAGTGAAATGCCCGGCATGGCGGGCGTTCTTGTGAGTGCCCTCCGAGACCGAGAACAGCAGGCGGACCGGATGCGGTTCCGGCACAATTTGGAGCGGTTGGGGGAATGTGCGGCGTGGGAGATTGCGAAGGGTTTGGCCTACAATGCCACCGAAGTGACCACCCCGCTGGGCACGGCGACAGGCAAGGCCTTGCAGGTTCAGCCGGTGTTGGCAACCATCCTCCGGGCGGGTCTTCCGATGCATGCGGGTTGTCTGCGTGTTTTTGACGGGGCGGACAATGCCTTTGTGAGTGCCTACCGGCGCTACCATCCTGGGGGCGACTTTGAAATCGCCGTGGAGTACGTGAGTGCGCCGGAATTGACGGGACGAACCCTGATCCTCGTCGATCCGATGTTGGCCACCGGGGCTTCCATTGTCAAGGTTTACGAGGCCTTGGTGCAGCGCGGTCGGCCGGAGCAGGTGCATGTGGTCTGTGCCATCGCCAGCCGCGAAGGCATCGACACCGTGCGCAAGGCCCTCCCGGTGCATGCACAGATTTGGGCGGGAGCCATCGATGAGGAAACCACAGCGCGCGGTTACATCGTGCCGGGTTTGGGGGATGCGGGGGATTTGGCCTACGGCGAAAAACTGTGAGGGATGGGTGGCATGGAGGGTTGGGAAATGGCCGGTTGGCTGCTGGCTTCGGTGGTGAAGTTCCTGTTGACCCCATCGGCCATGGTGGCCCGGGGCATTGAACCGCTTTGGGTGGTGGGTGTGACCACGGTCGGGGCAGCAATCGGGGTGGCCATCTTTTTCTACGCAGGCAAGGCGCTGCTTTCGGTGCTGGATTTTCGGTGGGTACGCCGGGGCCGCCATCCGCGGAAATTCACCCCCGCGCGGCGGAGGATGGTGCGCTGGCGTCAGCGGTATGGATTGACCGGGCTGCTGGTGCTCGGCGTTTTTTTGTCGGTACCCTTGAGTTCCCTGTTGTCGGCGAAGTACCATGGCCGGGATCCGCGGATGCCCTGGGCCTTGATGGCCGCCTTTTTCTTGTGGTCCCTGGTGTTGACTGGGGTGAGTTGGGCCGTTCGGGAAGCGCTTTGAGCCATGGGGCCAGCGGACTTGTTTTTCGATCTGGACCGGACCCTCTGGGATTTTGACCGGAATTCGCGGGAGGCCATAGGCCAAATCTTCCACCAACACGCCCTCTCCCAACTGGAAACCACCCACGGAGCAACGCTTCAACTGGACGCGTTCGTCACGGCTTACGAAGCAGCGAATGAGGTGTGTTGGGCTGCGTACCGGGCGGGTAAGATGGACCAAACGACGCTGCGTTCCCACCGTTTCCACATGGCATTGGAGGCCCTTTCGGTCCCGGGTGAAACGCTCTCGGGTCCGCTTCCCGCTGCGTTGGGAGAATCGTATGTGGTGTGCTCCCCCCGGTTGCCCCACCTGTTGCCAGGGGCCAGGGAGGCGGTGGCCGGGCTGCATGCCCGGGGGCATCGGCTCTTCATCTTGACCAATGGGTTCGAATCGGTGCAGCACCTGAAGATGGAGCACAGTGGTTTGACGCCATTCTTTGATGCGGTGATCACCAGCGATTCGGTGGGTTTCCCGAAGCCGGATGCCCGGGTGTTTGCGGCCTGTCTGGACCGGACGGGTTCTACGGCCCAGCGCGCCGTCATGATCGGGGATGACCTGCACTGCGACGTGGTGGGGGCGCGGGAGGCGGGTTGGAGGCAGGTGCATTACAACCCGGAGGGGCGCAAGCACCGGGAACAGGTTTGGCGGACGGTCACGCACCTCGAACGGTTGCTGGATCTTCCCCTCTGAATTCGTGTAGTTCTGCGGGCTTCAGGGTGCCGGAAGAAGTTTTCCACGTTCTGCGAACAGGCGCCCGCGTCATGTTGTGGATACATTTTTCGGGTTCCTTCCGCAGCCGCGCCCTAATTTCACCCTCCCATATTTCCCCAACGGTTCATCCTCTTTTCCCATGCCCGCTCCTGCTTCTTCTTCTCTGGCCACGGATCGTTTGCGCAGCACCGGACGTGCTGGGTTGCCCGCCCTAGATGGGCTTGGCAAACTACCCCCCCAGGCCCTGGAAATGGAAGAGGCGGTGTTGGGGGCTTTGATGCTGGAGCAATCGGCGGTGAATGAGGTCATCGATGTGTTGACTTCTGACAGTTTTTACAAGGAGTCGCATCGCCACATCTATGCGGCCATCGTGGATCTCTTCCAGGGCTCTGAGCCGGTGGACATGTTGACGGTGACGCAGCGGTTGAAGAAGTTGGGCACCATCGATCAAGTGGGAGGGCCTTCGGTCATCGCACGGCTCACCTCCCGGGTAGCCAGTTCTGCGAACATCCAAGCCCACGCCCGGATCATCGCCCAGAAGTACATCCAGCGGGAGCTGATCCGGGTTTCGGGTCAGATCACCACCCTGGCTTACGAGGAAACGACGGATGTACTGGACCTGCTCGACGAGGCAGAATCCAGCCTGTTTGAAGTGGCCCAGGGGAACATCCGCCGGAGTTTCGAATCCATGGGCACTTTGATGCGGAAGGTGTTGGAGGAAATCGACAACGCACGCAACCAGGATGGGGGCATCAGCGGGGTGCCCTCCGGATTCACGGACATCGACAAGGTCACGGGTGGTTTTCAGCGCTCGGACATGGTGGTCATCGCGGCCCGTCCCGGCATGGGAAAGACAGCATTTGTGTTGTCCATGGCGCGGAATGTTGCGGTGGACCACGGCATTCCAGTGGCGCTGTTTTCGTTGGAGATGTCCGCGGTTCAGCTCGTGCAACGCCTCATCGCATCAGAAACCGAGATCAGTTCAGACAAATTCCGAAAGGGAACGTTGGAGCCCCACGAGTACACGCAGTTGCATGAGCGCATCGGCAAGCTCTCCCAAGCCCCCCTGTTCATCGATGACACGCCTGCCCTGAGCATCTTCGAGTTGCGTGCGAAGTGCCGGCGTCTGAAGTCCATGGCGGGCATCGAAATGGTCATCGTGGATTACCTCCAACTCATGACAGCGAGCTCGGACCGGGGCAATCGAGAACAGGAGATTTCGACCATTTCCCGGTCCATCAAGTCCATCGCCAAGGAATTGGATGTGCCGATCATCGCCCTCTCTCAGCTTTCCCGGAATGTGGAGACCCGGGGAGGGGACAAGCGTCCCTTGCTCTCGGACCTGCGGGAATCCGGGGCCATCGAGCAGGACGCAGACATTGTTGCATTCATTTACCGCGCGGAGTACTACGGTTTCACGGAGCATCCCGATGGAATCGATACCGCAGGACTCGGGGAGTTCATCCTGGCCAAGCACCGCCACGGCGCCACGGACACCATCAAGTTGCGCTTCATCAACCGTTTGGCCAAGTTTGCCAACTACGATGCATTCGCCCACCCGGTGTTCGACCGGGGGGCCACCCCGGGCGGGGGGCAAGGCATTCGTCCCAACACGGCCTTTGGAACGGGGGCAGTGACGTTGCCTTCCAAGATGAACGAAGATTTGCCGGATGCGGACCCGGGTGGTTCCTCGGATCGTTGGGTGCGCGATGACGACGCGCCGTTTTGAGATTTTGGGTTGCCCTACCACGCAATCGATCCGGGACCATTGTATCTTAGAAGCATGATGCGAGGCAGTTGGGCGTGTTTAACTACCCGTGCGCGGGCAGGCAGCAGACGTCGGTGGCTGGCGTTGGTGGGGTTTCTGCTGTTGGGGACCTTGGGACAAGCTTCGCAGCTCTTGATTCCGATGGACCGGACCCAAGCAAACCATTTGAAGGCCTACGGCATTGCTTTCTGGGTTTTGCAGAATGGAGGCGAGGTGGAGTGGTTGCTGAATTACCGTGGGGGGAGTTTCATGATGCCTGACGTGCCTTCCATCCAGCGAGAGTGCATCATCCGGGGGGTTTCCACTGAAACCCTGGCGGATGTGCAGGCGCAGCAGATTTTGGCTCAGATTGCTCACCCGGAGGAGAACATGGAGCGCGTGAAATTGGAGGTGGTACCGCGCATCGCCGTGTACAGCCCAGAAGGTGCTCTCCCTTGGGACGATGCGGTCACGTTGGTGTTGACTTACGCAGAAATTCCGTACGAAGTCATTTACGATGCGGAGATTTTGGCTGGTGACTTGAGCCGGTTTGACTGGCTTCACCTGCACCACGAAGATTTTACGGGGCAGTATGGCAAGTTCTATGGAGCGTATCGGAACGCAGCTTGGTATCAAGCGGAAGTTGCAGGACAGGAAAAGTCGGCCCGAACCTTGGGATTCCACAAGGTGAGTGTGATGAAGCGGCAGGTGGCGTTGACCATCCGTGACTTTGTGTTGGGGGGAGGATTTTTGTTCACCATGTGCTCGGGTACCGATTCCTTCGACATCGCGCTGGCGGCGGAGAAGGTGGACATTTGTGCGTCCGAATTCGATGGGGATCCGATCGATCCCGGGGCGGAGCGCATGATCGACTACGAGCGGGGTTTGGCCTTCACAGACTATGCCATCAACACCAACCCCATGGTGTATGAGTTTTCGGACATCGATGCGACGGAGGCGCACAACAAGCTCAAGCAGTTGAACGACTTCTTCACCCTGTT
>JBIKTK010000123.1:0-4882 GCA_044348125.1 Flavobacteriales bacterium
GAGGGTGTCGCGTGCGCCCAACCCACAAGGCGGAATGTCCAACGCCAGCAGGGCGTTCCAAACCCGCTCAGCTGCCTCCGCAGGCACGTACAATTCCAGACCTCCGGCGCCCGTATAGCCTGTTGCAGAGAGAATGGCAGGCACACCAGCCACCGTACCTTCTCGGAAGGTGTAGTAGGCCAAACCCTCCGGCGAAGGCGCATCACAAAGACCCGCCACCAAACCCGCTGCCTCAGGTCCCTGCACGGCAATCAACGCCCAATCCGAGGAGCGATCAAAAATCTGGACGTCCCATGGATTCCGCTCCATCTGCTCCAAAATCCAATTCCAGTCCTTCTCGTGGTTCGAAGCGTTTACCACGAGCATCCAGCGCTCTGCATGAAACCGATAGACCAACAAATCATCCACAATGCCTCCCTCGCCATTGGGCATGCAGCTATACTGCACCTGCCCATCAGCCAAGGCAGCAGCATTGTTGGTCGTGATCCACTGGATGAGGGCACAGGCATCCGGTCCATGCAGTTCGAATTCAGCCATGTGGCTGACATCGAACATCCCAGCCCGGTTCCGCACGGCTTGGTGCTCCTCGGTGAGACCGGCGTAGCTCACAGGCATTTCATAGCCCGCAAACGGGACAATCCGGGCATTCAGTGCTTCGTGGGCTGCATGCAGCGGTGTCCGAAGCAGGGTGGTGGTTTCCATCATCCAAAAAGCACCCTGTTTGGCGGGCGTGGCCCAAAATTACGAAGGCACCGCCCATGTCGGACGCACCCAATCGGTCAACCGCGGCCCGGCCTCCGGACCCCAAACCATCAGGGCGTCCAGAACCGAACAACCGGCGACAAAGGCCATTCGGTCAGAAAAGACCTGCGGGTAGGGCACAAAGGTCCATTCGGCACCCAACAAGTTTCTTTTGTGACGCAAATCCCACGGTCCAGCTGGGCCTTTTCCCTCTTCGACGTAGGTTGGCGATGCCTCAGGGAGTTTCCATCCGGTCCAATCATGCACCCATTGCCAACTGCGAACACAGAAGTCCTCCAGAGGTCCACCAGCGTCTATGCTCAGGATGAGCGGCTCCAGTTCTGGGGCCAAATGGTCAAAATAAGGCGCACTTCCATAGCAGGTTTGGATGGCACGCCAAGTCCTTCGGGCAGGGAGATGGGGCGACAACCCCATCCGAGAGGTGGGTGCGTGCGGCTGCCGCGGGTGCACAACGGACAGGGTGATCCACTCCGGACCACGAGGTCCCGCCATCAACCACCGGTTCCGGGGCGTCTGCTTGACGAAGTGCTCATGGCCATCCCACAGCGCACCGGGCTGTTGCGCCGCCCACCACCAGTGCAAGGCGGGAAACGGAGCGGTGGGCAGGACAAAGCCCCCCTGTAGACTCACTTGACCGTGGTGAAAACCCGGTCCCAGCGCACCTTGGATTCTCCGTGCTGCGCCGTTGTCTGCCTCGAAAACCAAACAAAGGACGCCCTTCCCACCAAATGGGTTTCAGGAACAAATCCCCACATCCGAGAGTCCGCAGACCGATGCCGGTTGTCACCCATCATCCAATAGTAATCCTGGGCGAAGGTGTAAGTGGAGGCCAGCGCCCCATCGATCCAAACCTGTCCATTCTCCGCACGCAGGTCATGTCCCTCGTACACCCGAATCACCCGGTCATACAAGGCCAGATTTCGGGCAGTCAGCTCCACCTCGAGGCCCTTTTTGGGAATGCGAATGGGCCCCAGATGGTCCGGGTCCCATTGGTCGAATTCAGGGCTGCTCACATTGGGAAACATTTCCAAAGTCCCTCTTCGGTTGCTGTTGTCAACAAAGGCAATTTCTGAGGCCAAACCGCTTTTCTCCAATGCAATTCGCTCCGCCTCCGTTAGGGCCAGTCCCACCAGCAACCCGGAGCCATCTTGCTGCATGCTTCCTACATCCACTTGGGTCAATCCCAGTGCTTGGTAGGCCCGCTGGGCGGAAGCGGGTTGATCAAAACGGATGAGGTAATCAAATTGAACCCCTGCGGGCTGTTTCAACTCCGCATCGTTGATGTAAACCAAACGATTTCGAATCTCCAGCAAATCTCCCGGCATGCCCACACAACGCTTCACGTAATTCTCAGCTTTGTCCAGGGGCCTTCCCTGGATGCCTGGACCTTGGCTCAACTTCAGGCGAGCCTCTTGCAGGAAGCGCTCGGGGTCTTCGAGGTACAATTCCAAGTCATTCCCAGCCATTTGCAGCGCTTCTCGGCGCAGAATGGCATAGTAATCGTGACCGGCCAATTCCGGATCGACCACAATGGTGTCCCCGTGCGGAAAATTGAACACGACCGCATCAAAGCGCTTCACCCCGCGCCAACCCGGCAATCGAAAGTAGGGCAGCGAAAACCAGGAATTGTAGCTCTTCCACATGGTTCCCGGGATGACGTTGTGAATGAAGGGGACACTCATGGGCGTTTGCGGGACCTTGGGGCCGTATGCCGTCTTGCTCACGTACAAATAATCACCCACCAGCATGCTGCCTTCCATGGAGCCCGTGGGGATGGTGAACGCCTCAAACAGCAAGGTGCGCACCATGCTGGCGACAACAATGGCCCAGACCAGAGACTCGCGCCACTCCGCCCAAGCAGAACCATCCTTGCGCAACGCGGGGTTGGGGGCTTGATAGGGCGATGCCGAGCGTGCCCACTTCGGCAAGGCAATCCAAGGCAACAAGGCAGAAAACCAACGGTCTGCAGGGGATTTGAAGCCCAACGTTCCTCCGAGCTCCACGTGCATCACCGTGAACATGATCAAGTTGATGCCTGGCACAGGCAACACGAAGATCCAATACCAAGGCCGTTTGATGGCTCGCAAAACTCCCCAGTAATTCACACCCGGGACGGCACCCACCCAACGCGGCAGACCAGCCTTGGCGAGAAGCCCCGGCAAGAAGATGCAATGCTCTACGACCAAGAGCAAGAAGAGAATCCAAGGAATGAGTGTCAAATCCATCGAGGTATTCGTGAAACGGCCATCTGAATTTCAAAGTTGGGGCTTTTCTGACAAGGTCCAACGAATGCCCACTTGAGCCATCCATCCCGCACCATCCGTTGGACGCATCGGATCGGCGAGGATTACATCGGAGGGTGTGATTTCCCACCAAGCCTTGAGATTGGGCCCTACGTCGAAGTCGGCGAGTTGCGCGTCGACGTGGGCATCCAGAATGGACAGCAGATGAAACCCCGCCAAGGCCATCCAAGCCACGTCCCGTTTGCGCCGATACAGCAAGGTTTGGTCGTTCAGTGCTTGCGCAGACAGACCCGTGAACTGCTCGGTGTCGGGATTGCCATCCGTTTCCGCGACGAAAGCCGCGCGATACGAGCGGAATTCTTCGGTCTGGCGGTGGATGTTCCAAACGCCGAACCCCCAACCGGCCCAAACCAGGGGCGCCTTCCAATACTTCGCATTCATCAACGCACCCGCACCGGGCAGGACCGCCGCCGTCTGGGTGATTCGACGAACCCGGACGGCGTTGCTCGGTACCAAGGAATCCGGGAATGCCGGCATATTTCGATCCGCCAGGGTGGAAACTTCTGCCTTCAGAGGCATCCAACTCCCCACCCACAGACACATCCCCACCCAACCCAAGGAAGGCAACCCCCAACCCATCAGAGATCCATCAGAGAAAGAATCCGGTCCAATTCCTCCGCAGAGGCATACCGCAATTCAATTTTGCCTCCGCCTGCACCCGCAGGCTTGAGCTGGGCACCTTTTCCGAACCGAGCCTGCAAGTCGGACAGGACCTTTTGCTCATTGAACCCAAGAACCACTGTCGGGGCAGGGGAGTGCGGGGCCTTCTTTCCCTCTTGGGAGGCCAAAGCTTCCGTCTGTCGTACCGACAACCCCTCGCGGAGGATGCGCCCAAACACCTCCTCCTGCCAAGCCAGCGAGTCAATTCCCAGGAGTGCCCTAGCGTGTCCCATGGAAAGCTTTTTCTCCGAGACGGCCAACTGCATCGCTGCGGGCAGTTTCAACAGCCGCACATAGTTCGCAATGGTGCTCCGGTCCTTGCCGATGCGACCTCCGAGCGCGTCTTGCGTGAGGTTGCATTCCTCCATCAAGCGTTTCAGAGACACGGCAATCTCAATCGCATGCAGGTCCTCACGTTGGATGTTCTCGACCAAGGCCATCTCCAGCAGCGTCTGGTCGTTTGCCTCCCTGACATACGCTGGAACCGCATCCATTCCCGCCAATTGGGAGGCCCGAAAACGCCTCTCCCCAGAGATGATCTGGAATCGGTTGGCACGGATTCTCCGCACCGTGATCGGCTGAATGATGCCCAACTCCTGGATGCTACGGGCCAAATCA
Source organism: Flavobacteriales bacterium (assembly GCA_044348125.1). Taxonomy (GTDB): domain Bacteria; phylum Bacteroidota; class Bacteroidia; order Flavobacteriales_D; family Sanyastnellaceae; genus CAMCYM01. Next base: position 4,344 of record JBIKTK010000123.1, read on the forward strand.
GCCAAAGCATCTTCCTCAAACTGACGCCGCGGTTGATCGGGGTTCGCTTCGATGTCCCGGATGGGAATGAGGGCAATCTGTCCGGCCATTTGGCCGACCACCCAAGCATCTTCCGATCCGGCTTCTGCTGACGAAGCAGCCACTTGTGAGCTGGGTGACGTTTCCGCAGCACCACGGGGCCGCTGCGGTGGTAGAGGATTTGCGTTCAACAAGGCGCCCAATCCACGCCCTAGTGCAGGTTTCTTAGACATTCAGCAGAGCGTTCAGCGCGGGAGATCATCCACTGGAATGAACCGGTCTTCATTCCGAACCTGGGTCAGTTGATTTCGCTGGAGAATCTCTCTGGCCAAATTCAGATAATTCACCGAAGCTTTGTTGGTGGCATCGTGCATGATGATCGACTCGCCGAAACTCGGCGCTTCGCCCAACCGCGTGTTCCGGTGGATGATGGTGTTGAGCACCAGTTCTTGAAAATGGGTGCGCACTTCATCCACCACCTGATTCGCCAACCGCGACCGGGTGTCGTACATGGTCAGGAG
>JBIKTK010000124.1:0-4860 GCA_044348125.1 Flavobacteriales bacterium
GGAAAATGGATGGAGGGAAAAGGGGGGAAGGAGGGGAGGGATTGTGTATCTTGGGGCATGCGCTGGATGATTTTGATGGGGGTTTGGGCTTGGGGGGTCGCAGGGACCTGCCAGAAGTTGTACACGGTGGATTATGCGTCGCAGGCGGATGTGAAGTTGTTTGTGGTGGATTACGCGTCGCAGGCGGACCTGTGTGTTTACCGGGTGGATTATGCGTCGCAGGCCACGGGGAATGAGGGGAAGTGGTTTTGGGTGGACTACGCTTCTCAAGCGGACAAGAAGGTGTTTTTTGTGGATTATGCGTCGCAGGCAGACCTCAAGGTATTCTTCGTGGATTACCCATCCCAGGCCGTTTGGCGCAGCCAGCAGAAGCGGCATCTGTTCTACTGAGGGGGGGCGCGGCACAGCCGCAGCATCTCCCATCTCCCATCTCCTATTTCCTATCTCGGCGCAGCGGCGCAGCCGCGTCGTCACTCCCGCCCCAGGGCCACGATCGGGTCGAGCCGGGCCGCTTGACGGGCCGGATAGTAGCCACTGAGGATGCTGGTGACGAGGGACATGATGACCCCGACCGTGATCCACAGCCAAGGAACCACGAAGGGCGTTTCGAGGTAGGAGGCGACGATGTTGCCCACCACCAGGCCTGAGAGGATGCCGAGGAGGCCGCCGATTTGGCCTATCACCATGACTTCCACCAAGAACTGCGTGCGGATGGCGGCAGGCGTGGCGCCCAAGGACTTGCGAACGCCGATCTCGCGGGTGCGCTCGGAGACGCTCACGAGCATGATGTTCATCAGGCCGATGCCGGCGCCGAAGAGGGTGATGAGGCCGATGACCGTGGCGGCGATGGTGATGCCTTGGGTCGCCTGGCGCAGGGTGGCGACGAGTTGGGTGCTTTGCTCGACCCGGAAGGAGTTGGGGGCGCCCGGGGCGTCGCGGCGGATGGTCCGGAAGAGGCCGGTGGCCGTGGCCATGGCGGACTCGAGGTCCTCGGGGCGACGGACCTTGCAGACGAGGGTGTAGCTGCGGCCTTCGTCGGAAAACTGGCGGCGGGCGCTGGGCACCGAAACCATGCACTGCTGGTCTTGGTTCATGCCGAAGGCTTGGCCTCGGGCCTTGAGGATGCCGATAACGGTGTAGCGCTGGCCGCTGATGAGCAGGGTGGCGCCGAGGGGTTCTTCCCAGGGGTCGAAGAGGTCGTTCAGGATCTCCGGGCCGATGACCACCACGTCGCGGTTGGCGGTGACGTCGGCGGGGGTGATGTTGCGGCCTTCTGCGATTTCGAACCCGCTCACCTCCAGGTAGTTGGGGTCCACGCCGAGGATGCGGATGTTGGGGTCGGAGCGCTTGTCGGCGCGGCTGAGCGTGGCCTGGGCCGTCCCGAAGAGCGAGTAGCTCAGGATCCACCGCTGCCCCTCGGATTCCCGGGCGAGCGCCTGCGCTTCGCGGTAGCCGATGGGTTCCGCGATCTGCACCCGGCGGCCCGACATGAACCCGCCTTCCGTCGCTTGGCGGATGGTGAACGAGTTCGTTCCGAGCGAGGACAGTTGCTTGACAATGTTCGCCTCGAGCGACGACGTGGCCGTGGTCATGCTGATGAGCGCCATGATGCCCAGTCCGATGATGGAAACCGTCAGCCCCGTCCGCAGCAGGTTGCCGCGGATGGACTGCAGGGCAATCAGGACGAGTTCCCAGAGGATGGCGCGCTTCATGGTTGCGAAGGTAACCCTTACCTTTGCGGCACATTTCAAAAGAGGCCCCATGATTTTCGATCTTGACATGATCCGCCAGGTGTATGCGCGGTTCCCGGAGCGGGTGGAAGCGGCGCGCCAGTTGACGGCCAAACCCCTAACACTCTCTGAAAAAATCCTGTACACCCACCTGTGGGATGGGCTCCCTGCCACTGCGTTTCAGCGGGGAGCGGACTATGTGGACTTCGCCCCGGACCGGGTGGCCATGCAGGACGCCACGGCCCAGATGGCCCTGCTGCAGTTCATGCAGGCGGGCCGGGCCACGGCCGCGGTGCCTTCCACGGTCCACTGTGACCACCTCATCCAAGCGAAGGTGGGGGCGGACGCGGACTTGCAGGAGGCCCTGAACAAGAACAACGAGGTCTTCAATTTCCTCGAGTCGGTCTCGAACAAGTACGGCATCGGGTTCTGGAAGCCCGGTGCGGGCATCATCCACCAGGTCGTGTTGGAGAACTACGCGTTCCCGGGGGGGATGATGATCGGCACCGACTCGCACACGGTCAACGCCGGGGGACTGGGGATGGTGGCCATCGGGGTCGGCGGGGCGGACGCGGTGGATGTGATGGCCGGCATGGCCTGGGAGCTCAAGTTCCCCAAGTTGATCGGTGTCAAGTTGACCGGCCGGTTGAGCGGCTGGGCCTCCGCGAAGGATGTCATCCTCAAGGTCGCCGGCATCCTCACCGTGAAGGGGGGGACGGGGTGCATCGTGGAGTACTTCGGCCCAGGGGCCGAGTCGCTCAGCTGCACCGGCAAGGGGACCATCTGCAACATGGGCGCCGAAATCGGTGCGACGACCTCCACCTTCGGATTCGACGCCTCGATGGATCGGTACCTGCGCGCGACGGGGCGCGGGGAGGTGGCGGATTTGGCCCAGGGCATTGCCGCCCACTTGACGGGCGATCCGGAGGTGTACGCCCAGCCCGAGGCCTATTTCGACCAGGTGATTGAAATCGACCTCGACACGCTGGAGCCGCACCTCAACGGCCCCTTCACGCCGGACCTGGCGACCCCCATCGGGGAGATGAAGGCGGCGGCGGCGGCCGGCGGTTGGCCCACGTCCATCGAGTACGGCCTCATCGGTTCGTGCACGAATTCCAGCTACGAAGACATCAGCCGGGCGGCCTCCGTGGCGAAGCAGGCGGCCGACCTGGGCATCCAGGCGAAGGCCCACCTGACCATCACCCCCGGCTCGGAGCAGGTGCGCTACACCATCGAGCGCGACGGGTTCATCGACACCTTCGAGCAGATTGGCGGCAGCGTCTTTGCCAATGCCTGCGGCCCTTGCATAGGCCAATGGGCGCGCGCAGGTGCCGAGGCGCAAGAGCGCAACTCCATCGTGCATTCCTTCAACCGGAACTTCGCCAAACGCGCCGATGGAAACCCCAATACGCATGCGTTCGTGGGCTCACCGGAGTTGGTGACGGCGATTGCGATTGCGGGGGATTTGACCTTCAACCCGCTGAAGGACAAGCTCACCCTGCCCGACGGTCGCCAGGTCATGCTGCAGGAACCGACGGGGGAGGAGTTGCCCAGCCGGGGATTTGCGGTCGAAGACGCGGGCTACCTCGCGCCAGCCGCCGATGGCAGCGCGGTGGAGGTGCAGGTGCGCCCAGGCTCGGACCGGTTGCAGCTGCTGGACCCGTTCCTGCCTTGGGACGGAGGGAACATCACCGGCGCCCGCGTCCTGATCAAGGCCGCCGGCAAGTGTACCACGGACCACATCTCGATGGCAGGCCCTTGGCTCCGCTACCGGGGCCACCTCGACAACATCAGCAACAACACGCTCACGGGTGCGGTCAACGCCTACTCCGGCGCTGTGAACGCAGTGAAGAACTTGTTGTCGGGCGAGGTGGGCGAGGTGCCGGCCGTTCAACGTGCGTACAAAGCGGCCGGCGTGCCCACCCTGGTGGTGGGTGACTCGAACTACGGCGAGGGCAGCTCCCGGGAACACGCGGCCATGCAGCCCCGGCACCTCGGCGTCCGGGCCGTGCTGGTGAAATCGTTCGCCCGGATCCACGAGACGAACCTCAAGAAGCAGGGGATGCTGGCCCTGACCTTCCTCCACGAGGCCGACTACGACAAGTTCCGCGAGGACGATTTCGTGGACTTCGTGGACCTGTCCGCCTTTGCTCCCGGGGTTCCGCTGACCCTGGTCCTGCGCCACGCGGACGGTACCACCGACACCCTCTCGGTGGCCCACACCTACAATGCGCAGCAAATCAGCTGGTTCCGCGCAGGTTCTGCACTCAACCTCATCCAAGAACAACAACGGACCCAAACGGCACGTTGATTGCTACTTTGCGGCATGCAATTTTTTGAAATGAAGAAAGTCATTCTCTCTCTGGCACTCGTTGCCTTCGGCTGGGGCGCTGCCCAGGCCCAACAGTACCAAGGCGTGGTCAAAACAAACCCGCTGGGTTACTTCGCTGGGCAGTTCATGTTCGGCTACGAACACATGCTCTCCGATCGCATGTCCGTGCAGCTCATGCCTGGTTTGGTGAACCAAAGTTCATCCCAGTCCTGGACCATCGGCACGGAAACCTACAGCTACGAGCAGAAGAAGTCGGGCTTCATCGTGGTGCCGGAGTTCCGTTACTATGTGGCCCCGGATCGCACCGGTGCGCCGCACGGATTGTATGTCGCAGCGCTGGCCCGTGTGCTGTCGCTGACCTACGCACTCGAAGACACGGGGAGCTTGTTCCCTTACGGCGATTTGTCCCGGGTGGACAAGCGCACGGTCTTGGGGGGAGGTGCGGTGTTGGGGTATCAACTGGCCTCGAGCAAGGGATTCACGGCTGAGGTGTTCGCAGGACCCCAATTCAAGAGTGTGACCTTTGAGCGTACCTACGATTCTCCGGCCATCGGTACAACCGAAGCCGGTGATGCGTTGTTCGAAGAGAAGTTCTTGGACTTCTCCTTGAGCGGTGTGGACAATTCCGGAGCTGGTTTGCGGTTCGGGATCAACGTCGGTTACGCATTCTGATCGGCTGGGAGGTTCCTCGGACCTGCGTCCGGCGCAGGACTCCTCCGCCCACTTTCATACGACGTTGCGAAAGGCCTGCTCTCCGGAGCGGGCCTTTTCGTTTTCAACGGGAAGACCCGGGCTGGG
>JBIKTK010000125.1:0-4833 GCA_044348125.1 Flavobacteriales bacterium
CCATCCGCCTCATGATTGCTTCTTTCTTGCGGCCTTGAGTTCCTTGGTCCGGCGTTGCTGTTCGGCCTGCATCTCCTCCAGCCGCTGCTGAAATGAGGACTTCTTCTTCGGTTGGGATTTGTTCAAATCAATCCGGGCACGGATCTTCTCCTCATCAATAAAAAACGCCTTGATGGCATACATCTGGCCGATGCTGATGACGTTCGCCACCAAATAGTACAGACTCAATCCCGCTGCAAATCCATTGAAGAAAAACAGCATCATGAAGGGGAAAATCTGCTGGATGATCTGCATGTTGGGCATCCCGGGCTGCTGCATCTGCTGGGGCTGAGAAGCCATGGTTAGGCGCATGTAAAAGAAGGTACTCGCAGCCATCAACACCGTAAAACCACTGATGTGCGCGCCGTAGAAGGGGATGTGGAAAGGCAAATCCACAATGCTGTCGTACGCTCCCAAGTCATCCGCCCACAAAAAGGACTTCCCACGCAAATCGATGTTCGAAGGAAAAAAACGAAACATGGCATACAACAGAGGGGCTTGCAAGAGGGCAGGAATGCATCCGGCCAGCGGATTGACACCCGTTTCTCGATACAAAGTCATCATGGCCTGCTGACGCGCCACCGCGTCGTCCTTGTGCTGGGCATTGATGTCATCCATCTCCGGCTTCAAGACACGCATCTTGGCTGAGGATAGATAATTTTTCCAAGTGACAGGGGACAAAATCAGCTTGATGACCAGGGTGATCAGCAAGATGATCAGGCCCACATGAGGAGTCCAACCAGCGAGCAGGTTATAAAGGGGCAGAACAAAATTCCGGTTGAGCCAGCCAAAAATCCACCAGCCGTAATCGATGACGCGCTCTGCTTCCTCCAAACCTGTGGATTCCAAAGCATGAAGCTCGTTGGGACCGAAGAAAAACTGAAATGACTGAGAATTTCCGGACCCCAATCGCATGGCCAGCTCAGCGGAAAAGACCATGGTGGAGGAATCGGAACCGGCAGGAGCACTCTGCAACTTGGCACCTGGAGCAAAACCTTCAGGAACCGCAACCAATGCAGAGAAGTAATTCTGTTTGAAAGCGAGCCATTGCAAAGGCAACTCTGTGGTGGTTTCATCTTCACGACCATCAGAAAGGTAGTCCCGCCCTTGGCCGACCTCCTTGAAATAAACGGCACTGTGTTGACGCTCCCAATCGAGCCCCTTTTCATTCCGCATCCCGATCGCGGTCCAAACCAGCGCAATGCTGTCCCCCACAGATGCCTCAGTGCCAACCCAAGTGAGTTCCGATTGAAGGCCATGGCCGTCCAAGCGATGTTCCCAACGGATGGAGGTGCCGCCCGTGCCCTTCGCCTCCAAAGTGATTGCATTTTCGCTACGGGAAACGGGTTCAAAATGCAGGGCGCTCAGGGGTTTGTTCTCACCGTTCCATGCAAATGAGATGTCCATGTTGCTCGCGGAGGGATCCCAGAGCTCAACCTCTTTGCCATCCCCATAACGCGTATAATCCTTCAATGCTGCCTGTTGAGGCAAGCCCCCTCGGCTTGAAAAAGCGATCCGAACCCGGTCGTTCTCCAAAGGGATTTGCGTCCTTTCGCCTGCCACTGCCGGTGCCAGTGTGCCCCATTCGGCGATCCAATCTGCAGGCAGGAGGGAGTCGGCGAGCAGGGATGGGTTGGGATTTGCCAGGGTGTCCATCCCAGAGCGCAAGGTTCCCGATGGTGGCTGCACGGGAGCCACTTCCGTTTCACTTTGTTCTATGGCAGCGGCCTGTTCCTCCTCACTGGGAGACACATACCACCAGTACCCAAACCACAACGCGGCCATCAAGGCCAATCCGATCAATTGATTCCGATCCATGAGCCGCGCGAAGGTACAATGGGTTTGTTGCTGAAGGATGAAAAAAGGCCGAGCGGGTTCACCAATGATGGGCACCGTCTTCGGCCCATTTGCCTCTGAGCCGCATCGTTTGCTCAAGCACATCGCGAACACATCCCTTTCCTCCGGGCCAGGGGCTCACATAGTCACAGACACTTCGTACCTCAGGAATGGCATCCGCAGGACAAGCAGCCATGCCTACCCATTCCAACACCGGAAGGTCTGGCACGTCATCGCCCATGTAGGCTACCTGCGAGGGGGTTATGCCTTTCTCAAGGCAAATGCGCTCCAGAACGGCCAGCTTGTTTTCACTACCTAGATGCACTTGGTGAACCCCGAGAGAAGCCATTCGCGCCACCACGGCTTGCTCACGCCCGCCGGTGACAACGGCAATGTCAAGGCCTTGTTTTACCGCCCATTGCACCGCATAGCCATCGCGGACATAAGCAGAACGCAATGGCGTCCCGTCAGGCAACAGCAACACCGTTCCGTCCGTGAAAACGCCATCATAATCGAACGCAAAGAGGCGAATGCTGTGGAGCTGGATCTTGTAATTCATGGCCACTCAAGATTTTTTTGCAAAAAGGGCAGGGAATCCGTTCTGTTGCAAGGCCAAATCACCCAGCACAGCGTAAGCCTCCTGTCCCGGATGTCCAGACAACAGTTCATGCTGAAGTTTCAGCAGGTTCCGGTCGTTCCGAGCCGCGGGTCCGGTACCCCGTTCCACGCCCGAAGGTAGCCACATGCGCTCCACCGACATAGAAACCATCGGTCGCCAAGCTTCCCAGGGCACCCCTGTTTCTACATGCAGGCTGTGGGCCAAACGGAGTACCGTGCATGTGTAGTTTGCTGCGAAAACGGAAGCAATATGGGCTCGCCCCCGCTGCAAGTCGTCCGCCGGAAACAATGCAGCGCCCCGGGCGCGAAGGAACTCCAACCATGCGCGGCCGGCATCGGGCAGCCCAGACTGGCTGGTCGTGGCGTTCAGGCCAAACAACCAAGGGAATTCAAATCGCCCAGAACTTTCTTCATGACGCAGGCTGGCCATGGGCCATGTGACCAACCCGGAACCAGGTCCCAAGACCGATGACGGCGTCGCACCGCTAAAGTGCACCCGAAGCCCCGCAGATGGAAGCAATTGGGCGGTACCTTCAATGGCATCATCTGCAACGGCAATCAACCACAAATCGACGCCCTCCAACGAGGCAAAATCATCGGAGATCGAGGTCCGACCGGGCATCCAAGTGTGTCGAATTCCGCCGGTCTGCAGCGCATTCGCCAAGGCCGTCCCCACTTGTCCACGGCCTATGACGACGGCGTGTTGAATGTGGGCATCAATGGCGGACACGGACATCTCGTTTCCAGCGGGACCGAACCGCCATGAAGGTGCCCAGCGCCATCAGGATGCATCCCACCCAGAGGACATTGATCATGGGGAAAATGGCCGCTTGCATCACCACGAAGTCCTTTTTGACAGAAGCATGCTCCCAGATGGTCATCTCAAGCGTCTCCGTCTCCGGGGAAAATTGGTCCACACGGAACTTCAACCCCCAATCAGCAGCCTCGTACAAGTCGGGTATCAGCAGACTGTCTCTCACGATGTAAAGCGGTTGGTGCACAGCCTTGCCTGATTTGCCACTCAGGGTGATGCAAGCAGCCAAGGCCAAATCCTTGTCCAACAACCCCCGATCGGGACGTTCCTCACCCGGAACAGACCGCAGGCTATCCAAGGTGAGCAATGTGCCTCCAATGAGCATGCTATCTCCCACCACGAGCGATTGCTTCCGGCCTCCCAGCCAGCCCTCTTCATCGGTCTCAAGGGGCGTGACACGGCCCCATTTGATGTGGGTGTAAAGATCTTGGAACAAGCCATGCCGGGTATCGGGTTCCGGGGCATTGCCCATCTGCTCGTTGAGTTGAATCCGCGGGGACAGAGTGAACAACTTGGGGCCGGGGATGCCAGATTCCCAAGGCGCCACCACCTCTGCTTGTCGCTTGTTGGGCATGGGCAGGAACCGCCAGCGGGATTCGATGTCGTCTTCGAAGTTCGCTGATGCCACATGGTCCTCCAGGGCTTCGAACACCATCCCATCGAAGTACACCACATCTCCGGTTCGGTACAACCGGTCAGCCCGCTCGAAGTACTCCATATCAAATTTGACGTGGATTCCTTCGGTGTACTTCCTCGCGTAATGAACGAAGTAGGGGCCCATGGACAAAGTGTCCCCTTGCATCATCAACAGGTCTTCGCGGTTGTCCAGTTCTTCACTCAGGGACCGGATGTCTCCGATTTGGTTTTGGGAAATGATGTCCTTCTGGCTGGTGGAGAGCACGGCACCGAACAAAAGAAGTCCAAACCCCACGTGGGCAACACCGGCGCCCATGGCATCCCATTTTCCCCGCAAGAAGGCCCAGATGTATTGAAGATTCGCAAACACGGCGAATGCAGTGGACAAGAGAAGCAGGGTCAAGGGAACCGACATTCTGCTCACCCCATAAACCCCCAACAAAACCAATCCCACCACCAACGTCGCCAGAAGAGAAAGTCGCAAACGTTTCAAAACCAATGGTTTTTGATTTCCAGCTCCTCGGTAGGACAACCACTGCGTGGACCCCATGAGCACGGAAATGAGCACGGCCAACGGTACTTGGATCCGGTGGTAGGTGGCATCGAGGTCTGTTCCGGGGGCGAAATCATGGGCAGCCAATCGGCGCAAGAAATCACTGTTCCATGCATCCGCCCCCCACTGAAAGATTCCAGCAAAAGGTTCCAAGAAATGGTTGATGACGGGAATGCTGGTTTGGAATGTGATGTGCAACGCAGAGACCACCAGCAACATGGCTCCTGCAAACATCCAGAATTCTCGGGATGCGAGGGACTCCTCCTCGTCTCGTTTTTCAAATCCTTTTCGGAAAGCCCAGGCCGCCGCAACACCCGACCCGGCCAAACCGACCAGC
>JBIKTK010000126.1:0-4806 GCA_044348125.1 Flavobacteriales bacterium
TCGAGCACCCGATTGAGCTTGTTGGACCGGGGGTTTGTTTTTGCCATCGCCCACATCCGGGGTGGACAGGAAATGGGCCGTGCTTGGTATGAGGACGGTAAGTTGTTCAAGAAGAAGAACTCCTTCACCGATTTCATTGATTGTGGCCGGGCTTTGGTGGCCCAGAAGTTTACTTCCCCTGACCACCTCTATGCCATGGGCGGTTCAGCAGGGGGATTGCTGATGGGTGCTGTCGTGAACATGGCCCCTGAACTCTTCCACGGTGTCATCGCAGCGGTTCCTTTTGTGGATGTCATCCACACGATGTTGGATGAGACCATTCCATTGACCACTGGAGAGTTTGACGAGTGGGGCAATCCGAAAGATTCGGCCTACTTCGCTTATATGATGAGCTACAGCCCCTACGACAATGTGCGTGCACAGGATTATCCACACATGCTGGTCACCACGGGTTACTGGGACAGCCAGGTGCAGTATTGGGAACCTGCGAAATGGGTCGCGAAGTTGCGCGACATGAAGACGGACAACAACCTGTTGCTCCTGCATTGCAACATGGAAACGGGTCATGGTGGTGCATCCGGTCGCTTCAAGCGCTACCGGGAAACGGCCATGGAGTATGCTTTCCTGTTGATGCTGGAGGGCATCGGTTCCTGAACTGACTTGCCGATGCGTTACCGGCGGTTGACTTCCACAGAACTGGAGGCATTGCAGGGAGATTTTGTGCAGTTTCTGGCTGAAAGCAGCATCCCTGCTGACGAGTGGCTTCGGTGGCAGGTGGAGGCGCCCGAGCGGATGGAAGCGGTGCTGGATGCTTTCAGTGAGGCGTTTTGGGAGCGGGCCTGCAGCCGAATCACCCACTTGAAGCGGGACGCCGGGGATGCGGTTTGGTGGTTCGAATTCGGGGAAACAGAGGCATTGGCTTTCTGCATTCCCGGAGAGGTCAACGAACGGCCGGGGGGCGCGCAGGCCTATCAAGCGAAACGAAGCTATCCCGTGGGCCTAAGGAATCAGGCCATTTTCCAATTGCTCGAGCAAAGCGCAGTTCCCTGTGAACCGGAGGCATTTGCCCAGGTTCAAAGTACTTTGCAAAACCCAATCTCCTAACCTCATCAAGAAACGCGTTATGGTACGGACTGCACTTGCCACCCTGGGAATCGTTGCCCAAGTGTCCGGGATGGCCCAAACAGGATTTTTGGACCCCAGCTTTGGTTCAGATGGCATCTTCACTTTTGCCCCAGGAAGCCTTCACGATGTGGCCTACGGGATGGCTGTCTTGCCCGACGACCAGCTTGTCTTTTGTGGCTCAGGTCGGGTGACCTCCACCACTGGCTTCACCTCCGACTGCGTTGTCGGCCGGCTGACAGCCGACGGAGCACTAGACCCCACATTCGGATTTGGCGGCACTTATGTGCTCAGTTCAGAGGGTGGATCGGTCTTCGGATATGAACTGAAGCTCCAGCCTGATGGCAAAATCGTGGTATGCGGGGGCTATTCGCAGACGCCAAGCAACACAGATTTCATGGTCATTCGGCTGATGCCGGATGGTACCCTCGACTTGTCGTTCGGAGGAGGCGATGGCGTTGCGTTGATTCCTGTGGGGGAGGGAGAGGACTACGCGTACGACTTGGAAGTCCTTGAAGATGGTCGCCTTTTGTTGGCTGGAACCTCCGCCATGGCAAACGGAATGTATGACCAAGGCATCATGATGCGCCTGCTTTCGGATGGTTCGCTTGACCCTTCCTTCGGCACAAACGGCATGTCCAGCGTACAAATTTCCCCCACGTCTTCCGATAGCTTCCGGAGTTTGGTCCTCCACCCGACCGGGAGAATCGTTGCCGCCGGATACAGTTATGCAAACTTCACCGAAACCCTTTTGCTTGCGGCTTTCACCCCGGATGGGTTCCTGGATCCGGGCTTCGGGGCTGGCGGGATTCACTCAGGAACATCCATTTCAGAGGCCTTCGATGCCGTGGCAAGTCCTGAGCGAATCTACGTGGGTGGACGGCTGGTCACCGATGGTTACGACCTCGGGGTCTCTTGCTTCGATTGGAACGGCCAGTTGGACCCGGCTTTTGGCAATGGTGGAGCGGTCACCGCAAACTACAACCCCATCGACTTCATTCTGGGAATGCAGTTGCAGGAGGACGGCAAACTCTTGTGCGTGGGAGCCACAGGACTCGGAACATTCAACAACCGGGACATCATCGTCACACGGTACCTTCCCGATGGAACGTTGGACGAGTCATTCGCAGGCACGGGGTACAACATCATCCCCGTCAGCAGCAGTTTCGAAGATGGAAGCACCGTCCTTCAGCAATCCGATGGTAAAATCGTTGTTGCAGGATTTGCTGCCTTCACCAACAACGACATGGTCTTTCTCCGGCTTTTGAATGACCCTTCATCCAACCTCACGTCTTTCGAATTGGATGATCGCTTGTTGCTTTACCCCATTCCTTTGGACGGCGGCGTCCTGAACATCCAGCTGCCCATGGCATCCTCAAGTCCCGTGGTTTGTAAGCTTCTGGATGCCTCGTTCCGGTTGGTGTCATCGGAGACTTTTCCCGGCGGCACGGCCTCGCTGGCCCTGCCGCTTCCATCCAACCTGCCGGGAGGAACTTACCTAGTTACCTTGGATACGGACGGCTCACATCTTCACCGGGTGGTGATCAAGTGAGTTTTGCTTTCCCGGGAGAAAGGCCGCAGCAAAAGATCGCTGCTGCTGGACTTACAGCCGAAATCCTTGTTCGCGCAACACCTTGTCCAAACAATCGCTGGGTAGCTGAAGGTGCACAGCCTGCCATCCGGCTAGTCGGGCACCTGCTACGTGTTGCGGGCTGTCGTCGATGAACAGGGTCAGGGTTGGGTTCAGGCGATGGTGCCTCGCCATGGCCTCGAACGCGGCCGCATGGGGTTTTCGTTGGCCCCATTCGTGGCTGTAATGCACCGCCTCAAAGGCCGAACGAAAGGGGGACAACAGGTTCTGCTTGGCGAGCATGCTTTCGAACATCCGGGCATGCAGGACATTGGTGTTGCTGAAAAGAAAAAGACGGGTTTGCTCGGATAGGGCTTGAACCCAAGCCAGCCTCTCCGGAGGAAATCCGAGCAGAATGGCGTTCCAGGCCCCAAGAACCGCATCCATGGAAGTTCCGGGGTAGCATTGGGCTTGGAGCGCTTCGAGGAATGCACCGGGAGCAACCGCCCCGGTCTCCAAGTCGTCGACCCAGTGGGACTGTCCCGACTGCTGAAAAAAGTCAGAAAACTCCGGGAACCCCAGTGCTTCAAACGCCCGAACCGGTGCTTGGTAGTCAATGTCGAACAGCACCCCTCCGAAATCCAGCACAAGGGCATCCCACCGGGGAGTCTTCAGAGTGTCTTGAGCCATGCTGAAGTGCCCGATGCTTCTGCACGTGCCTGTGCCGCCGCTGCATCCTGAGCGTCGTTGAAAATGCCTATGCAGACCAGGTAGAGGCCCCCAGGTTGGGCGATGCAGTCCACGGTCGTTCCAGCAGAGCGGAGGGCAGCGGCGTGGCGCTTGGCGTTTGCCTCGGTCGAGAATGCGCCCGAGACCAGCAGGTAAGCGCCGGTGCAGGGGGTGGGAGCCACGGACGCGGTGGATTCTGCGTCCGGAGGGGTCGATTCTGCGTCCGGAGGGGTCACTTGCGAAGCGGAAGGGGGGGTGGGGACCGGTGCCGCGGAGGACAGCTGGACTCGGAATCCCGCGCTGTCCGCAGCGCCGGTGAGCAGGTCCAGACACACGGTAGACTGGTCGGAACCCTCGAGGGCGGCCAGCCATGCGTCGTAGGAGGCGGCAGCGACGGCGGCCTCGGGGGACCAATCGGGAACGAGGTCGGCGGATGGGACCGGGGCATAGGGCGCCACCCGGACGGCACGTGCCCAACCGGGGAGGGCGAAACGAACCGCTTCGGGTGAGGAAGGCTGTGCGGCCCACCACCAGGTGCCCGCGGCCAGCACTGGAACCAAGGCCGCGGCAGCCGCCCACTGGGGAACCCGGGGCCAAGAAACCACCCGTCCTCCCTCCGAACCGCCAGAACCCTTTGGTGCCTCCACGACCTCTCCTTCCCGCACCACGGGAACCAATGCGATCCGTTGCAGGCCGAAGGAGCGCAACATCCGCTCCAACTCCGGCTCCGGGAGGAAGTGGGTGGCGCCGTTCGCGCCGCGGTAAAGGCGACCTACCTGCTTGATGACGATGGTTTGGCCTTGGGAAATGGCCATCCGCATGCGCCCCGCCTCCTGCTCAATCGCCTCCAGCGCCTCCGCGTAAGTGCAGCCCTGCGCAACCGCCTGGGCATGCGCGAGAACGCCGTCGTTGTGGATCAGCCGCTCGTTGAATTGCACCTCCCGCGCCGGCGGGACCAACTCCTGCCGAACTGCATCGTAGCGCGCCGGCCGGCGGTTGCACACGAACCCTCCCAGCCCCGGAACGACGATGCAATCGTGGTCCAAGAACAGCTGGTGGAGGGTGTTTTCGATGAAGGCCATGGGGGACGAAAGTACATCGACCGGCGACAGGATGCAACCTCATCCCGCCGACCGAAACAGAAAAAATCACCGGACCAACGTCACCGGGCCCTCCAACAAGTAAGGCCCATCGCGAAGCTCGAAACGCAGCCGCCAGGTATACACCCCGTCCGGAACATAATGGTCTCCGCCTCGGATTTGGTCGTTGCCCAACCACGGCTCCTCCGGGTCTGTACTCCAGAACACCCGCTCGCCCCAACGGTTGAAGACCTCCAACCAGAATCCCCGCGGTTCTACCCCTTCCACCCGGAACACATCGTTCAC
>JBIKTK010000315.1:0-4802 GCA_044348125.1 Flavobacteriales bacterium
TGCTGGTCGTGGCCAAACGCGTTCTGGAACTCTCCGGCGCCTCCTCGCTGGGCGAAGTTTGGCCGAACCTGCAGCTCTTTATGCACGGTGGAGTCAGCTACACGCCCTACCGCGCCCAGTTTGACTCCCTCTTCGCCGGAACCCAGCGGCCGGTCGATTGCATGGAGACCTACAACGCCTCCGAGGGGTTCTTCGGCATCCAGGACCGGGTCGGCGCGGACGACCTCCTGATGATGCTCGACTACGGCATCTTCTTCGAGTTCATGCCGCTCTCCGAACTCGGCTCAGAACACCCGGAAACGCTGGAACTCCGCGAGCTCGAGGTGGGCCGCGAGTACGCCCTCGTGATCTCGACAAACGGCGGTCTCTGGCGCTACCTGCTCGGCGACGTGGTGCGCATCACGGAACTGCATCCGTTCCGCATGCAGGTGGCCGGCCGGACGAGCATGTGCCTGAATGCGTTCGGGGAGGAGCTCATGGTCGCCCAAGCGGAACGCGGCATCGCCGATGCCTGTGCGGCCCTCGGTGCCACCGTCCGCGATTTCACGGCCGCCCCCATCTTCATGGACGCCTCCTCCACGGGCGGCCACGAATGGCTCGTCGAGTTCGAATCAGCCCCGTCAGACCTCGACGCCTTCACCCGCTGCCTCGACGACTCCCTCCAGTCCCAAAACTCGGACTACGCCGCCAAACGCACCGGCAACCTCGCCATCGTCTTCCCCGTTCTGCGCGCCGTCCCCCCGGGCACCTTCGAGGCCTGGCTGCGCGACCACGGCAAGCTCGGCGGCCAGCACAAGGTCCCGCGCCTCTCCCCCGAACGCCGCCACCTCGAGGAGATTTGGGGCAGGGTGGGGAGGGGGGGTGAGAACGAGAACGAGGTTGAGGTTGAGGTTGAGGTTGAGGTTGAGGTTGAGGTTGGTAGGGGTGGAGCAGCGGAGCAGAGCTGAGAGTTGGATGTTCTCGGTGTTTACGCTTCGATGGGATTTGCGCTCCAGGTCAACGGGCATATCCGACCCCATTGCCGATGTTCATCCTGTAGGGTAGTTGAGCAGTATGCCGGCTTAGCCCGTTCATCTGTTTGATTACATTTGGTTCAATGTATGAAGAGTTAAAAGGTCAACTTCATGATGTCATTTCAGGAAAGAGCCAGGTTAGGTTCGGAACAGCTGTCCAAGCAATTGCCAGTTACCTTGAAGAAAGCAAGGGAACAGGCGGAGAAATTGAGATCGGAAAGCACTTCAAAGAGCAAGAAGAAAAGAGATTAATACACTACATCGAAGAGCACAAGCTTTGGAAATCCGAGATTGACTTTAGCCAATACGTAAGTGAAGGTGCTGAGCAACGAGTTTATCTGAAAGATTCAGAGCATGTTTTGAAGCTTAATGACTCAATTTATTATGCTTCGTGGAGGGACTATTTCTTGAATCTTGTCCTGCACAACTTCTTCTTTCCGGACACCGCGTACAACTTACTCGGTTTCATCATTGAGCGGGAGGTTCTATTTGCTGTTGTAGAGCAATCATTTGTATCTGTTAGTCAATGTACTGACTTGTCGCAAGTAAGGGATTTCCTGAGTTCTAATGGATTCGAGAATATCCGAAATAATGACTACTATCATTCAGATTTGGGGATAATTCTGGAAGACTTACATGACGAGAATGTGCTGACAAAGAATGGATTGCTTTACTTCATTGATACCGTGTTTTATTTGACTCCAGCGTTTTGGGATAGGAATTAACGGAGTACCGCGCCCGCCTGGGTTACTTCGTGGCGACTGAGCAACGCAAATACGCGGTGGTTGCACCATCGGGCCGGATTCGGAACCTGCGGAGGGGAGTTGTGGAAAAAAAGGCGGGGGGAGGGGTGGGATTGCGGGCTAATTTCACCGCCATGCATTTGGCCATCGCAGGGAATATCGGATCGGGCAAGACGACGCTGACGACGCTGCTCGCGAAGCACTACAAGTACACGGCGCATTTCGAGCAGGTGGACGACAATCCGTACCTGAACGACTTCTACAAGGACATGCAGCGCTGGTCGTTCAATTTGCAGGTGTTCTTTTTGCGTTCTCGGTTTGGCCAGCTCGCAGAGCTGCAGAAGAGCGGGAAGAAGGTGGTGCAAGACCGCACGATTTATGAGGACGCGCACATTTTCGCGCCCAACCTCCATGCGATGGGGCTGATGACGACGCGGGATTTCGAAAACTACCGCGCGCTGTTCGACCTGATGGAACAGTTCATCACGGCGCCGGACCTGCTGATCTACCTGCGCGCGTCAGTACCGAAGCTCGTCGAGAACATCCAACGCCGTGGCAGGCCCTACGAAGAGGCCATCCGGCTCGATTACCTCAACCGGCTCAACGAGCGCTACGAAGCGTGGGTCAGTACCTACAAGGCCGGCAAGCTCCTCATCATCGACGTCGATTCGAACCGGTTCCACGAGGACAAGCGCGACCTAGGCACCATCATCGAGAGCATCGATGCGGAACTGCACGGGTTGTTTGTGGGGTGAGAGGGTGAGTTTACAGTTTGAGTTTACAGTTTGAGTTTGAGGGGTTGCAGTGGATACGGGGGTGAGCGGAAGAGGTTAGATCCCGTTCGCAGAGGTGAATGCACCCCCTGAAAAAGCAAGAACCGAAGAAGCTTTCGCCTCCCCGGTTCTCAATCTCGTTCTCAAACTCAATCTCGTCCTAATGTTGCAGATCAGGGTGTGAGTTCGAAGGAGGTGCAGGTGTTTGCGTTGAAGTTGACGATGCCGGACCACCACATGTAGCCGTCTTCGTCGTAGACCTGGTAGGTGGAGGCACGGGTCGGGACGGTGCCGAGGTCCTTGGTGACGGTGATGGAGCCGTTTTGGCCGCAGTTGGGCGCGCCGTTCCAGTAGACCGCGGCGGCCGTGGAGCCGACGAGTTGGCCATCGACATAGAAAATCAGGCTTTTGCCGGCGTAGTCGACCACAAGTTCACTCGCGGCCTGCCCGTACCAAAAGACGATTTCGCCCTCGTACGTGCAGCTGCCGTCGTCGGTGTCGGCTTCGCTTGAATAGTTGACGGCGTCGGGATTTGTGCAGCCTTCTTGCTTGCAGCCCGACAGGATGGCCGTAGCGCTGATGAGCGCTGTAAACGCCAGTTTACGTGATGTTTTCATACAGAAAGTGGGTTGAACGCCGCAAGGATACGCGCATTCAACCCACCCAAATGTTAAATCAATAACACCGCTCTGTTTTTAACATTTCCAGCGACCCTATGTGTCACTGGTGTGTCGAAACCGGCCGGAATTACTCCGCCGCGGTGGTGTCTGTGGCGACCACGTCCGGGGCGTCTGTGGCGTCGATCGTGATGACCGGCGCTGCCGCTTCCGTCGCTTCGGGGGTCGGCTGTGCTTCGTGGCTGTGGCCGCCGAGGATCGGGGCGATGACGAGACCTACGAGGCAGGTCAGCTTGATGAGGATGTTCAT
This sequence comes from Flavobacteriales bacterium, assembly GCA_044348125.1. Taxonomy (GTDB): domain Bacteria; phylum Bacteroidota; class Bacteroidia; order Flavobacteriales_D; family Sanyastnellaceae; genus CAMCYM01. The sequence goes on from JBIKTK010000315.1 coordinate 3,457, forward strand.
CGACGGGCCGCTGGTGTCCTTGAAGGGGTCGCCCACCGTGTCGCCGGTGACCGCCGCTTTGTGGGCGTCGGAGCCCTTGAAGGTCATCTTGCCATCGATTTCGACCCCTGCTTCGAAGGACTTCTTCGCGTTGTCCCAGGCGCCGCCGGCGTTGTTTTGGAAAATGGCCCACAGCACACCACTGACCGTCACGCCGGCCATGTAGCCGCCGAGGGTCTCCGCTGCCCACGCGTGGTCCGCGCCGAGCAGGATCGGCAACAAGCCGATGACGAGCGGGAAGACGATGGTCATCGCGCCCGGCAACATCATTTCGCGCAGGGCCGCCTTCGTGGAGATGTCCACGCACTTGCCGTATTCCGGCTTGCCCGTACCTTCCATGATGCCGGGGATTTCCTTGAATTGGCGGCGGACTTCCTTGACCATTTCCATGGCGGCCTTGCCGACCGAGTTCATGGCAAGGGCCGAGAAGACGACCGGGATCATGCCGCCGATGAACAGGGCTGCGAGGACGTTCGCTTTGAAGATGTTGATGCCGTCGATGCCCGTGAATTCGACGTAGGCCGCGAAGAGGGCCAGGGCGGTCAGGGCCGCAGAGGCGATGGCAAAGCCCTTGCCGATGGCGGCGGTCGTGTTGCCCACTGAGTCGAGGATGTCCGTGCGCTCGCGCACTTCGTCCGGGAGTTCGCTCATCTCGGCGATGCCGCCGGCGTTGTCGGCGATGGGACCAAAGGCGTCGATGGCGAGCTGCATGGCCGTGGTGGCCATCATCGAGCAGGCCGCGATGGCCACGCCGTAGAAGCCCGCGAATTCGTAAGCGATGTAAATGGCGCTGGCGAACAGGAGGATGGGTCCGAAGGTGGAGATCATGCCCGTGGCGAGGCCGGCGATGATGTTCGTGGCTGCGCCGGTGGCGGATTTTTGGACAATGTCAAGCACCGGCTTCTTGCCCAGACCCGTGTAGTACTCGGTGAAGTACGAAATCACGCCGCCTACGACCAAGCCCACCACAACGGCGTAAAAGACGTTGATCGAGCCGAAGGTGCGCGGGGCTTCGCCGAAGAACTCCATCGTGAGTTCTGCCGGGAGCATCGTGTCGATGAGGAAGTAGCACGCCACCGCCGTCAGACCGATGGAAATCCAGTTGCCGCGGTTGAGGGCGCCTTGGACTGCCGCTTCTTTCGCGCCTTCGCTGACGCGGACGAAGAAGGAGCCGAGGATGCTGAAGACGATGCCGAGGGCCGAGATGATCAGGGGCAACAGGATGGGGCTCATGCCGCCGTAGTTGTCCGTGATGGAGCCGCCCATGTCGTTGATGACGTAGTTGCCCAGCACCATGGCCGCAAGGA
>JBIKTK010000127.1:0-4800 GCA_044348125.1 Flavobacteriales bacterium
GGTTCTGCTGGATGGGGAAGTTAACAGAGGATCCAAGGACCCAAAAAAGGTTGTTGGGGCCTGAGGACGTCAGAAAGGCTTGGGGTCTGCTTAAATTGGTGGACGCAAAATTGAAGCCATGGTTCGGTTCGACATTTCTGTGATTGCCCGTCGCTGGGGAATGGCGTGGGGTTTGTTGGGTTTGGTGTTTCAACCCCTTTGGTCCCAGACGGAATCGGAGGCGCCTGCAGCCGGAGAGATTCGGTATTGTGGACAACCGGCCATGACGCAAAAGCTGTTTGAAAGGCATCCCCATTTGCATGTCCAAGCGGAGAATGCAGATGCCCAGTTGGAATGGGAAACCCGGAATTTTGTGGAGTCAGGGAACCGCGATGAGATCATTGTGATCCCCATGGTTTTCCACATCATACACAACAACGGCCCCGAGAACATTTCTGATGAGCAGGTGTACAGTGCATTGGAAGTTCTCAACCGGGATTTTCGGTTGCTCAATCCCGATGCATCGACCATCGTTTCGGATTTTGCGGGCATTGCGGCCGATGTGGAGATTGAATTTCGTTTGGCCCAAAAAGACCCTTCTGGCAATTGCCACAGCGGAATCAACCGGGTGGTGAGTGCGCTGACGTACGATGGATCCGATGCGGTGAAGGACTTGATCTACTGGCCGAGGAACAAGTACTTGAACATCTGGGTGGTAGAGAATGCTTCGGGCGCTGCGGGGTACACGTATCTACCAGGTTCTGTGAGTGGCAATCAGGGGGCGGGCATTGATGGCATCGTGGTCAATTATGACTACACGGGCAACATCGGAACCAGCAACAACTACCGTTCTCGGACCCTCACCCACGAGTGTGGTCACTGGATGAACCTGCGGCATACTTGGGGAAATGGAAACGAACCCGGGCTGGATTCGAATTGCGACCAGGATGACTTGGTCTCTGACACGCCCAACACCATCGGCTGGGTGGCTTGCAACCTGGATGGTGAGTCTTGTGGATCGTTGGACAATGTCCAGAACTACATGGAATATAGCTACTGCAGCCGCATGTTCACAGAGGGACAACGGACCCGGATGCGGGCGGCCATGAACAGCAGCACGGCCCAACGCAACCAATTGTGGACAGCGGCGAATCTCGCCGCCACGGGTACAAACGGCACTTCGGTGCTTTGCGCGGCTGATTTTTCGACCAGCCGGCGAACCATTTGCGTCGGTGATTCGGTCCAGTTCCAGGACGAGAGCTACCACGGGGTGACCAGTTGGGCGTGGGATTTTGGTGATGGGAACGGGGTCTCCGGAATGGATGGTGGGGCCCAAGCGCCCTGGCACACCTACACCGAGCCAGGACTTTACGACGTTTCCCTGACGGTGGGCAATGGCATCGCCACTTTGACCGGAACCGAGCCGGGATTCATTCAGGTGCTGGATGCAGGCGAGATGCCCTTGCCCGTGGCCGAGGGTTTTGAGTCGAGTTTGCTTCCGACCACGTGGTATGTGGTGGATGAGGGGGGGGATGGTTTGACCTGGCAATTGACCTCAACGGCAGCGGCGACTGGCACGCGGTCCTTGCTCATCCAGAACTGGAGCAATACGAGTGAGTTTGCGAAGGAGCAGTTGATTTCTTCCACCATGGACATGTCCAACGCGAATGAAATTGTGGTGTCCTACAAATGGGCTTACAGTTTCAAAGGGAACAACGCGAGCACGGACGATACGGATGATCGACTCAAGGTCTATGCCTCATCGGATTGCGGTAAGACGTGGGTTTTGCGCAGGATGCACCGGGGGTTCACGGATTTGCCGACGGCGCCCCCGCATGTTTTCCCATTCGTTCCAGCAGACGCTACCGAGTGGACTTCGCACACGTTGGTCTTGCCCCAGGCGGAGTATTTTACGCCCAACTTCCGTCTCATGTTTGAGTTCGAAAGCCGCTTGGGAAACAACCTTTACCTGGATGACATCAACATCGTAGCCCCTGGCGCGGTGGGATTGTCGGACTTGTCGGACGCTGCGCTGGCCGCGCCTCTGATAATGCCCAATCCTTCTGTGGGGGAAGCGGCTTGTTTGTTCACGTTGGCCCAACAGGGACCGGTGGTTTTGGAGGTTTGCGATGCTTCCGGCCGGTTGGTGCATTCTGTGGACGCAGGAACCCTGGGCGCTGGGATGCACCAGCTGACTTTGTCGCCTACTTGGGGTGCCTCCGGTTTGTATTGGGTTCGTGTGGTGGTGGCTGGAAGTCCGGGAAGGCCGGCGCGGTGGTTGGTGCAGTGAGAAGCGGGGGGGTACGAAAAAGCCCCGTCGTAGGACAGGGCTTTTCGGGGCATTAGGATGGAAGGGGTCAATTCTTGGTTCCAATCAAAATCGATACGCATCCTTCGTGTTGGATGGCGGATTTGGTGGCTGGAACTTGGATGTTGACGCGGAGTTGTTGCGTGGTTTGGACTCGGAAGTCTACTTTGTCTGCACCACCTGCTTTTGCACTGTTGAATAGGGTTTTGCCTTTCGCATCCAGGATTTCAAACTGTACGTCTCCCAGAACGGGGTGGCTGCAAATGGCCAGCCGGTAGTTGGTGCCACCGAGGAAGGTCAACAAGAGCTCTGCTTGGTCTCCCGGAATGAGGATGGCGCTGTTGTAGTTTTCGTTCAAGGTGTAGCCGTCCATGATGGGCAGGCAGTTCTTCTTCGTGAACGCCCGGCATTGCGCAGAAGCGGTCTGAGGAAGCGAGGCAAAGGCCACGAGCGCAAGGCCCAGGGCGAGGGTCCAGGCTCGGCTGGAACGCATGGGGGAGGATGGGGTCATCGTTGGGAGCATCTTGGGGTTCATAGCGGCGATTTCATTTCACCCATTGGGTCCGAACATTTTGGATCGCCGAGGCAATGGCCTTCAGGGTGGCATCGGACGCGGTGATCTCGTCACCACCACCTACCACAAATCCGCCGTCGGCACTTTGTTCTGCGAAACCCTCCGCTTCGGTCACTTGTACTTGGGCAAAGGCTGCTTCAACAGGGGCCATGCTGGCCACCAACGCTGTCAATTCGGGGGTGGGCTCGTAGCTGCGGCACAAGCGCATGACGTCATCTAAGGTGAGCTTTTGCTCCGCAATGCGCGCTTTGAGTTCGGTGGGCGCTTGGTTGACATGTTGGGTGGCGAGGTACACTCCTTCCACCCATCCGCCGAGCACCAGCATGGCGCTCAGGTCCTCCATGCCGTTTTCTTTCAAAGCTTCGTTCAGGGATGTGAAAGTCTCTGAAACGATCTGCACCAGGGCATCCCGGTCTCCGCGGTTTGCCTCTGCCCGGGCCATCACTTCTTCGTTGAGCACGTCACTGATGCCCAGGCTTTTGCTCAGCTCTTTCACGGCCGTCAAGTATTCCAAACTGACCGAGTTTTCTTCGAAGATGGTTGCGTAGCTCAAGTCTGCCCCGTAAACGCCCAAGGCCACCGCTTGGCGATCGCTCGTGGTGTACCGGGTCCGGGAAGCGGTGGGGTGCATGTGCTTCTTGTCAAATTGGGCGCCACTCCGTTGCACCAAGGCCGCCGTCTCCATCGGGGAGGGGGCAGCGTAGAAAATCTGCTTGATGGTGTTGGTTCGGCTGGCGTCGCCCATTCCCTCAGGGTCGAAGGCTGGCGCTTCGGTGGTGGGTTGGGCGGGTTGGTCGTCCCCACAGCTGGTCAGGAGCCCCATTCCGATAACCGGAAGCAGGGCAGCGAGCCACAGGGTGCGGAGAGAGAAGACGGGCTTGTGCTGCATGGTGGTTGCTTTTTGTCAGGGCGAAAATGGCCCTTGCGTCCACCTATACGGAAAGAACCACCGGAAAGTTCTACACCGCTTCTTGTTCAGTGTGCTTCCAGCCAATCGCGCCCTGTTTGCAGGTCTACCACCAACGGAACGGCGAGTGAAACAGCGTTTTCCATCACATCCCGGATGATGCTGGAAGCCTGTTCTACTTCTTCTAGCGGCGCGTCAAACACCAGTTCGTCGTGGACCTGGAGCGTCATCGTGGTCGACAATCCGGCAGACCTGAGTGCATTGGGCAACTGCACCATCGCCACCTTGATGATGTCTGCGGCTGAGCCTTGGATGGGTGCATTGACCGCGTTTCGCTCAGCAAATGCCCGAACATTTGCATTGGCTGAGGAAATGTCTGGCAAGTAGCGACGCCGGCCCAACAGGGTTTCTGCGTATCCTGTTTCTCGGACCTTGGCCACGCATTGCGCCGTGAAGTCCCGCAACCCGGTGAATTGAGCGAAATAGGCGTCGATGATTTCCTTCGCTTCTGTCCGCGAGATGCCGAGGTTTTCGGCCAAACCAAATGCCCCCTGACCGTACAAAATGCCGAAGTTGACCGCCTTCGCCTTGCTCCGCATCTCCCGGTCCACGGCATCTAAGGGAACCTGGAAGACCCGGGCTGCAGTGGCTGTGTGGATGTCGTGGCCGCTCAGGAAGGCCTCGACCAATCCGGGGTCTTGGCTCATGGAGGCGGCCACGCGCAATTCGATTTGGCTGTAATCCGCAGCAATCAGTACATGCTTTGCGTCCCGGGGGACAAAGGCTTTCCGGATCGCCCGACCTTCTTCCGTTCGAATGGGGATGTTCTGGAGGTTGGGGTGAGAGGAACTGAGACGTCCTGTAGCGGCTACGGTTTGGGCATAGTGGGTGTGGACCCGGCCGGTCTTGGGGTCGATGAGCTTGGGCAGCGGCTCGACGTAGGTGCTGCGCAGTTTTTTCAAACGGCGGTAGTGCAGGATTTCCGAGACGATGGGATGTTTGTCCAACAACTTGCTGAGCACCTCTTCTCCC